>JAEXZK010000008.1 GCA_023451415.1 Bacillota bacterium
TTGGGCAGGGTAATGGTGACCACGGGGACCTTTTCTCCCTGGCGCAGGCTCCCAAATCCACGGCCCGGTTTGCAGACCACGGTGAGGCGGCCGTCCTCCAGCTGGCACCGCAGGGCAAAGCGCCCCAGGTTCCTGGCGTCCACACGGAAAGCGTCCCCCACAGCCACATGTGTATCCGACATGCCGCAGTCCACATACAGGGACTCCACGTCCTCAAAGGTCTTGGAAAACTCGGTGGAGCCGGTTTCCTCCCAGTAAGGGATATCGTCCTCATCCCCCCAATACCTGCCGGAGCCAAAGGGCCCTACACGGAAGCCCGGGTGATACGCGCTTTCCAGCTCCCGGTAGGTGCCGCCCATAATCAGGCCCGCCAAGGTGAGCACCAGCCCCAGGGCAAGAAGTCCGCCGCCGATGCCGGCGACCACTTTGCAGAATTTGTTCATGCCTGCTGCCCCCCTCTCCTGCGGTGGAAGGGCATCCGGCAGATGTTAACCGCCCAGCGGAACACCGTGGGCACCACCTTGTACGCCAGCCAAATCATCAGGATCAGCGAAAGGATGCCGGCGCCTGTGAGGACCAGACCGGCCCCCAGGCCCAAGACCCCTGCGCCGGGGGCCGCTGCCAGGATGCCCACGCTGCACCCAAAAATCAGAACCCCCGCTGCCAGGACGGCTCCGGCCGCCACCACCAGCCCCCCAAGGACGGAGACCACGGCGATCAGCAGCCCCAAAACAACACCCAGCAGGGCCAGCAGCACCGGGCCCCAGATCCAGCAGGTAAAGACCGCCACCAGCACCCAGATCCAGGTATTGCTCTTTTCCACCGCGGGCCGGGGGGCGGAAGGGTATGGAGGCGCGGTGTAAGGTGGGGGCGCGGTCTTCTGCCCGGAAGAAGCGTCCGGCCGCCACCCGGGGTTGTTCTGGGCATACTCCCGGATGATGCTCTCCGCCACCGTCCGGGGGTCTCCCAGCTCCTCCAGGATCTTCTGCTCGTTTTCCGGCCCCGCGTCGTCAAAGTATTCGTCGTAATATTTAAGGGCGGACACTCTCTCGTCCGCCGGGAGCGGAAGAAGCTGTTCCGCAAGCCGGTACATGAATTCTTTTCTAGTCATGGCTGTTCCCTCCATAAAAAACGCTGTCAATCCTGGACTTGTAGCTCTCCCACTCCCGCAAGTACAGCTCCAGCTGGGCCCGGCCCTTGGCTGTGATCTGATAATACCTCCGGTTGCGGCCGGCGAACTCCTGATCATAGGCTTCCAGGAACTGTTCCCTTTGCAGCCGGCGCAGCACGGGATAAAGGGTGGATTCCGAAATATCCATCACCGCCCGGATATCCTGCGTAATCTTGTAGCCATAGGTCCCCTCCCTGTTTACCACCGACAGCACGATGGCGTCCATGAGGGCCGCATTGGCTGTAAAAGTCATGTCGCCGTCCCCCTTTCCTTTCCGCCTCTGCCGCGGATACTTTTTGGCATCAGTATTGTTCTTATGCCAATATTATATGCCGTATAATATTATATGTCAATGTACTATTTGAAAACTTTTTGTGTACAGCTGGCGGGGAGGAAGCATTTCCCAATCCCTGCGTTGACTTTCCCCCGGCCTTTGGGTAATATTAGGAGAGTAAGGAATTTTTCGGAACCTCCGCCTGAAATTGCCAGGGGAGAGGAAGTTAAAAGGTGGTTTTGTAATGGACATTCTGTATATCGTCGTCCCATGCTACAACGAGGAGGAGGTCCTCCCCGAGACATCCCGGCGCCTGCGGGAAAAGATGGAGAGCCTTATGGCACGGGGGATCATCTCGGAGGAAAGCCGGGTCCTTCTGGTCAACGACGGCTCCAAAGACCGCACCTGGGAGCTGATCCGGGAACTCCACAGCGCCTGTCCCCTTTTTGACGGGCTGAAGCTGGCCCGGAACCGCGGCCATCAGAACGCCCTGCTGGCCGGCCTGATGACCGCCAGGGACCACGCCGACGTGGCCATCTCCATGGATGCCGACCTCCAGGACGACATCGACGCCGTAGACCGCTTTCTGGAGGAATACCAGCAGAACGGCTGTGACATTGTCTACGGAGTGCGCAACAGCCGGGAGACCGACACTTTCTTTAAACGAACCACCGCCCAGGCTTTCTACAAACTCATGTCCCTGATGGGGGCCGAGACGGTTTACAACCACGCCGACTACCGTTTGATGAGCAAGCGGGCCCTGGAAGGGCTCTCCCAATTTGGCGAGGTAAACCTCTTCCTCCGTGGGATCGTCCCCATGATCGGCTACAAAACCGCCTCGGTGGAGTACAGCCGGGGGAAGCGCTTTGCCGGGGAATCCAAATACCCCCTCTCCAAGATGCTCAACTTTGCCCTGGACGGCATCACCTCCCTGTCGGTAAAGCCCATCCGCTTCATCACCCTTCTGGGGGTTCTCATCTTTATGGTGAGCATCCTCATGCTCATCTACTTCCTGGTGCGCCACTTCACCGGCTACACCGTGGCGGGCTGGACCTCCATTGTGGTGTCCGTCTGGGCCATCGGCGGCCTGCAGCTGCTGGCCATTGGTATTATTGGGGAATATTTGGGCAAAATCTACCTGGAAACAAAACACCGCCCCAAGTATATCATTGAAGAACACCTGCACTGACAGCCCGGTATGCGCCATATACTGATAGAAATAACCGCAGGCCGTTTTTGTTGGGGGCTTGTTTGAAAGCAGCAAAGGCCCGGGAATCCCACCGGCTTCCCGGGCCTTTGAGCAGCCGCTTATACCCCAGGGCCACGGGTCACGGACGGCTCAGACGGTTGTTTTGGAGCTTTGCGCAGCGGAGCCCCAAAGAATACGACATGGAGGGAACCGGCATGACAATGAAAAAAATTTCTCCCCTGGAGCTTGTGGAAAATCCTTTCCGACTCATCGGCAAAGACTGGACCCTGATCACGGCGGAAAAGGAGGGCAAGGTGAACACCATGACAGCCAGCTGGGGCGGCGTTGGCGTCCTGTGGAAAAAGAATGTGGTCTTCGTTTTTGTCCGCCATTCCCGCCACACCTTTGGCTTTATGGAGGCCGCCGATACCTTCTCCCTCACCTTCTTCCCCGAGGACAAGCGCAAAATGCTCTCCTACTGCGGCGCCGTCTCCGGCCGGGATGAGGATAAGGTAGCTGCTTCCGGGCTCACGGTCCTCCATGAAGAGGGGACTCCTTATTTTAAGGAGGCGCGCCTGGCTGTCCTCTGCCGCAAGCTGTACGCCCAGGATATCGCTGCGGACGCCTTTGCAGACCGCGCTATCCTTCCGGAATGCTACGGTGACAACGACTTCCACAGGATGTATGTAGGCGAAATTTTGTCTGTCCTAACCCAATAGGAGACCGCCGCTCCAGCCTCGTCCGCTAAAAAGAAAGGATTGAGATCATCTTGTTCAAGTCCTCCAAGACCCCTTCCCCCTTCCTGGAAGACACAGCCGCTCCGGAAAGTGAGCTTCAGAAATCGGAAGCGGAATTCCAAAGCGAGATCATCCCCGGTCCGGGGGATAAAAATCCCCATGCCCCAGTCTCTCTGACGAGCATCGCTTCCACCACTGTCCTCCGCGGCATTCTGGAGGCCAAGGACAACGTCCGCCTGGACGGCGCCCTTTATGGGGACGTCCGCTGCGAGGCGCGCCTCACCGTTACAGGGGCCGTCAACGGCACCATCGTCGCCGGCTCCGTCATCATCGATGGCGCCACCGTCGTGGGTGACATCACCTGCGCCGCCAGCGCCGCCATCCTGGACGGGGCGCAGATCGTCGGGGACATCGCCGCCGGAGAGATTTCTGTTTCCGGGCGGGTCAAGGGCAGCATCACCGTTCAAAACAGCATCTATCTGGAAAGCGACGCCCTGATCATCGGCGATATTGCGGGCGCCGTCATTGAGATCAAGCCCGGCGCCTATGTGTCCGGCTCCGTCACCGTGGGCAGCAAAAATATTGCCGAGGAGAAGTTTTTTGACAGGGTTGCCCAGATCAAAGCCATCGGCCCCAGCGTCCCCCAGTCCTGAAACCGCTGAAAAAGCCCCCCGCCGAGGCGAGGGGCTTTCTTTTTTTCTGTTCATGCCTTGCGGCGGAAGATGGCGCTGCCCATCACCAGGGCGGCCGCACCCTGGGCCTTCAGGCCCTCGGCCATGGCCTCGGTGATGCCGCCATCCAGCCACAGAGGCATGCCCGTGGCGGCCAGCCGGTCTATCTTGGGGCGGAGGGTGTCCAGGAACTCGTGCTCCGGGGGTTCGCTGGTCATCTGGAGAATGGCGTCGGTCTCCCGCAGCAGGTACCGGAGGTTCTCCTCGCTCTCCGCCGGGGTCAGGGCCAGGCCCACCGGGAGGCCCCGGCTGCGGAAGCGGCGGAGGGTTTCCAGGGGGTAGGGCATGGATGCCAGATGCAGGAAGACAATGTCCGGATAGCACAGGGCGATGTCCTCCAGGTACCGGACGGGATCATCGACCAGCATGTGGAAGGAAATCCCGGCCTTGGAGTACTCACAGATCTGGCGGGCCGCCCGCATCCCGAAGGTGATCCTGGGGACAAAGTGGCCGTCGGCAATGGTCAGATGAAGTTTGCCGTATTCCTTGTCTGCAAAGTCGATGCACTCCCTGAGATTCAGGTAATCGGCGGACGCGATGGAAGGAACGATATACATGTCGGCACATCCTTTCTGGGACGGGTCACAGCCAGCCCGCCAGGTCCTGGACGCGGCGCAGCAGCTCCCGGCATTCCTGCCAGCCGGGCTCATACCGGGCCACCAATGCCCAAAAATCCGGCGAATGGTCGTGATGCATCGTATGAGCCAGCTCGTGGAGGACCACATAGTCCACGGCCCGGGGCGGAGCGGCCATCAGCCGCCAGCTGAAGCTGAGGCTATCGCGGCCGCTGCAGCTGCCCCACCGGGTCTTTGCCCCGGTGATCCGCAGCCCGTTACAGGCAAGCCCCGTGCGGGCGCTCCAGGCTTTTACCCTGGGCGGGAGCTCCCGGCGGGCCGTCTGGCGGTAAAGCTCCTCCACCCAGGCCTTCCTGCGGGCTTCGTCTCCTCCATCGGGCAGGAGAAAGCCCTCCTCTGCCAAGGCGGGCGTTTTCCGTTCCGGACGGATGAGGATGGGCAGTTCCTGTCCCAGGATGGGCAGCAGCGTGCCTTCCTCCAGGGCAAAGGCGGCCTGCTCTGCCAGCCGCTGCCGTTGCCGGGCGGCGTGGGCCTGGATCCACCCCGCCTTGGCCTGGACAAAGTCCTCCAGAAACCGGGCAGGAACCCGGTGAGGGGCGCGAACCTCTATCTTCCCCTCCGGGGTGATGTGTATGGCCACCGTGCGCCGGGAGGACCGGACCACAGTATACTCCAATTCCATGTCCTA
>JAEXZK010000100.1 GCA_023451415.1 Bacillota bacterium
CTTCCGGAAGATCAGGCAGGTGAACATTCCCACAAATCCCAGAAGGAAAAAGAGGAGGGCCGCCCCGGAACCCTTGCCGCTTCCAAAGACGGCCTGGAGCAGGCCGTCCGGCTGCTGTGCCGCCATCAGGGGCTCAAAGACATCATCCACCAGAACTCCGCCCAAAAAGTAGCCGATGGGGATGGTAAAAAATTGCAGCGTGTTCCTGGCGGAATAAACCCGCCCCTGCATCTCCAAGGGGATATAGCTGCGGAAGAGCACATCCATGTTGGCGTTCATGACGGGGATGCCGATCCAGCCCAGAACCGCACCGGCACACCACACCGGCACTGTCCTCCCAAAGGCCAGAAAAAAGTTTTCGGTACTCATGGAAAGCAGCAGGGAGCCAAAGATCATCCGAACCCGGCTCTTTGGCGGGGGCAGCAGAGAAACGATTATGCTGCCCCCGATCATGGCGGTCCCCGTCGCAGCGTTGACAATGCCAAGGGCCGCTTCCCCGCCCCCCTGCCTGGATAAAAGCATGGCGGGGAGAGCCGCGTTAAAGACCGAGGCGGTAAAATTGATAGCCGCCAAAAAGAGGATCAGATCCAGAATACCCCGGTGGTCTTTCAGGTATTCCAGCCCTCTTTGGGCCGATTGCAGCACCGGCTCTTCCCCGCTGCCTCCTCCGGGCGCCTCGGGGATCTTCACCCAGCAGGCCAGGGACAGGAACGCTGCTCCAAAGGTGGCCAGATCAAAGGCGATGACCGCCTCCATGCCGGTCAAGGCCAGCAGCGCCGTGGCCAAAACCGGTGTCATAACGCTCACCAGGGAACTGGATAAAGAACGCAGGCCGCTCACCCGCTGGTAGTGCTCTTTGGGGGTCAGGAGGCTGACGGCCACATCGGCGGCGGGCTGCTGGATAGTGTTCATCAGCCCATTGAGGGCGTTGAGGCAATACAAATGCCAAACCTCCAGCCTGTCCATCCGCAGCAGAAGCAGCACCGTTACCGTGCACATCGCCGCAAAGCAATCGCAGACCAGCATTGTGGTCTTTTTGTTCCACCTGTCGCTAAGCGCCCCTGCAAAAATGCTCATCAGCACATAGGGAGCATAGGAGCAGACGGAGAGCATGGCCGCTTCCAGGGCGGACCCCCGCTGCTGATAGGACCAGATGACCAGCGCAAAGTTGGTCATCGAGCTGCCCAGGGCGGAAAGGGACTGGGTGGACCATAAAATCAAAAAGCTGCGCAGCTCTTTGCCAAATTTTTTGATGGAATACATAATGACTTTGCTCCTTTTCATTCTGACATGGTCTCAGATAGAAATGCAAAGTCCTTTGGGACAAAGGTATATTTATCGCTCCATACAGGCTGTTCCCATCAGACCTTGCATGGAGCTGCGCCAATGCAGAGCTTCATTTTCCATTCCTCCCTGGCCCGCGATATGTTTAAAAAAGCCGATACCGCCCGCGGGAGCGATACCGGCTTTGCTTTCTGAGCAACAGACAGCCGCCGCAAAGATTGTCTTTTCGGCGGGGCTATTTGATGATCCGCACGCTGGTCTCTCCCCGGCCGTCGTAGCTGACCAGGAATTCCCCGTGCCGGCCAAAGCAGTTGATGACCACCTTCACCGTGGGCGCGCCTTCGGGCAGGACGGTGTTCAGCCGCAGGACATAATCGTCGGAGGTGTTGTAGACCGCGCCCAGCCATCCTGAGTTGACAAAGCCGTCTCCCACCTGTTTAACACTGTAAACCCGGATGTCGGACCCGGCATACCGCGGGACAATCAGGATACCCTCTCCGCTGTCGTCCAGGTCCATGACATCCACCGTGGCCGTCCCGGACACGTCGGGGGAATCCACCGCCAGGCCCGCCGCATCGGCGGGAAGGGGCTCCTGGGTATACCGCCCCACCGCCGCGTTTTCCACCAGCAGGGGGACGGTGCGCACCTCTGTAGTGTGGTTGTTGTAGTCCTCGTCATAGACGGCAACCTCCGCCACCAGGCATTCGTCCTCCACCTTCATGGAAACGACCTGCTCCCGGTCGGATTCCGGCCGGTAAAGGAGATGGAGCGTGGTGGAAGTCATATCCAGGCGGTATACATCGCCGCCGGGGGAAACGGTGCCGTAGCGGTAGCCGATGATGAGAAGAACCGTGTCCTCATTGTACCAAAGGGCGCTTTTAATAGCATTTTGGGAAAGCTGCTTTTCCGAAGAGAGGATAAGCTGAGGCTGGGAGTCCTTTCCCACAGCCCAAAGGTCGGTGGGCTCCTCAAACTCCTGGCGGAAAAAAAGGAGCTTTTCCCCATTGGGGGACAGGGCCGTGACATTGGGCCGCATGCCCTCCCGCAGGCAGAAGTTTTCAAAGTCGCCCGGGGTCATGAAGTCCGCAAAGGGCAGGTAATCGTCGCTGGCGGGGGGCTCCTCCGGGAGTGAGGATTCCTGGCCGGAAGAGCTGAGGGGGATGCTCTGGGAGCCTTGGCTGAGGGACGGATCGTTGTCCGGCGGCAGGGAATCACTGGAGCTGCCGGCGTCCGCGCCGCAGGCTGCGGCCAGGATCACCAGGCCCATGCACAGCAGCACGGTCATTGTTCGTTTCATGCAAAGTTCCTCCTACTAAGCTGGCGCAGACGGGCCGCGCTTGGATCTCTGGACAAATGCCGGGGGTATCCCGGGCTCTGACTATCATAGCATTAAAATATGAACGATTCTAGAGCAATGTGCAACAAAAAAACCGTCTGACAAAACCTGCCAGACGGGTTTTTTCATAAAATCCTGCGGCGCGGAGCCATCACAGGGCGCTGACGATATAGACAACGATGGTCAGAGCGATAAAAGCAATAACCAGGATCTTGGTCAGACGGTTGAGATTGGCATCCATGCTGCGGTCAGAGTTGGTGCTCAGGAAGGAATTCCCGCCGGCCAGAGCGCTGAGGCCGTCGCCCTTGGGGTCCTGAAGCGCCACCAGGATGACCACCAAAACACTGATAAGGATCATCGCCACCGCGCAGATAATTTCAAATGTGCCCATTGTCCAGACACCTCCCATACACGATTACTCAAATGATACTATAAGATTTTATCATATCCCCGCATCCATTGCAAGGGCTTATCCAAAAGTTTTCCCTCTTTGTGAGGAATAATCCCGCTCCGCGGCGGCAAGATAATAGTGGTTTATCCCCCATCAGTTGCGTTTGCAGGGGCGGTAAGCCGGACATACGGGGCTTACCGCCTTGTATGAGGGTGCTCCGGGCATTCCGGGGCGCCTGTTCTGAGAAGAAACGCCCTCTCCTGCGGAGAGGGCGTTTTTGTTGTGCTAAGGTCCGTCCTCCCGTCACAGGGTGAGCTGTTCGCCGATTTCGGTATCCTTGACCAGCGCTCCCACAGCCGGCAGGTTCTTGGTCCGCAGGCGATGGTCGTTTTCCACCAGGCCATCGGTCCAGGGGCGGCCGGACACCAGCCGGACGCCCTTTTTCATGGTCAGCGCCTGGACGCCCATAGTGTCCCGGGTGGCTTTTGCCCCAACCATAGCGGTGTTGACGATGAGCATCCGGGAGGCGGATGTGGCAAAAAGAACTTCTGCATCCTCCCTAAGGCAGTTGATGTACACCAGGGGCGACTTGGCATAATAGGCCCCCATCAGCTTTTTGCGCTTGGTTTTGGTTTCATAGGAGCCCAGCTCCACCTTTGCCACCTTGCCGTTTTCAAAAGCGAAGAGCATCCAGCCCTTATAATCGTCAGTGACGGCCATATAGATGGGCAACTCCCCGGGGTCCATCCCCAGCTTGGTGGGCAGGTAGTCCCCCAGGACGCTGGCCTTCAGGTCATCAAACTCGCTGCAGCGGCTTTTGTACACCTGGGCCTTGTCGGTGAAGAACAGCAAATGGCTGGCGTTGGAGGCATCCGCCGTCTGGAGGATGCGGTCTCCCTCCTTCAGCTTGTGGTCGCCGCTCATCCGCAGGGAGAGGGGGGTGATCTTTTTGAAATACCCCTCGGCGGTGAAGAACAGCTTGACGGCGTAATCCGCCACTTCCTCCTCCAGCGGGGCTTCTTCCTCCTCGCTGGTATAGATCAGCTGGGTTCGCCGGGGTTCGCCGAACTCCTTGGCCACGTCCCGCAGCTGCCCGATGATAATGGCGTCCACCTTTTTTGGGCTTTGGAGTATCCCCTCCATCTCCTGGATGTCCTTTTCCAGGCTCTCGATCTCTTCAGTGCGTTTGAGGATGTACTCCCGGTTCAGATGGCGCAGGCGGATCTCTGCCACAAACTCGGCCTGGACCTGGTCGATGCCGAAGCCGATCATGAGGTTCGGCACCACATCCTTCTCCTCCTCGGTCTCCCGGACAATGGTCACGGCCTTGTCGATGTCCAGCAGGATCTTCTGGAGGCCCTTTAAAAGGTGGAGCTTCTCCTTCTTTTTGGCGAGG
>JAEXZK010000010.1 GCA_023451415.1 Bacillota bacterium
TATCAACACCGCGCTGCCCATCGCCCAGGACCTGATCGCCAACGGCAAGGTTACCGGCCGGGCCATGCTGGGCATCACCGCCCGGGTGGTAACCGCCACCTATGCCGAGCGGTACGGCGTCCCCCTGGGGCTGGAGATCCAGGACGTCCAGGCTGGCAGCGATATTGCCGCCAAGGGTGTCAAGACGGGGGATATCCTTACCCATATCAACGGTGCCCCCATCTATTCCTTTGACGCCAGCGCCGCGGCCCTCAGCGCCTACAAACCGGGGGATACCGTGGAGATCACCATCTTCCGCCGGGACTCCCGGGGGAAGGACAGCACCTTCAACCTGGACATCATCCTGGTGGGCGGCTGAGAAAAACGAATATAGCCAAAAGGCCCGGTGGAAACTTCCGCCGGGCCTTTTGGAGTCCTCCTCAGCATTTGGATTTGATGTAAGGCAGCTGCCCGCCGCAGAGGATGATCTCCACCTCGTCGTCGGAAAGCTCCAGGCGGGTGGCAAAGGAGGTCCCCTTTGTCTTGTTCCGGATCAGGACCCGCTTGCTCCGGATCTGCTCCGGGCAGTCCTGGATCACCAGCTCATCCATCAGGTCGATGCCGTCGTAGTCGGCGGGGTTTTCAAAAACCAGGGGGATAACGCCGTGGTTGATGAGGTTGTTCTTGTGGATGCGGGCAAAGGATTTGACAATGACCGCCTTGACTCCCCAATACATGGGGGTGATGGCGGCGTGCTCCCGGCTGGAGCCCTGGCCATAGTTGTCGCCGCCAACGATAAAGCTGCGCTCCAGCTTTTTGACCCTGGGGACGAACTCCGGGTCGTACCGGGAGAAGGCGTACTCGGCGATGGCGGGGATGTTGGACCGCATGGAGGAGAACTGGGCGTTGGCGGGGGTGATGTCGTCGGTGGAGACGTTATCCCCGGCCTTGAGGGCCACCCTGGCGCAGATTTCCGGAGCCGGCGGGGTGTTTACCGGCAGGGGCTTGATGTTGGGGCCCCGGATGATCTCCACCTTCTCCGCCTCCGTCTGGGGCAGGGGAGCGATGAGCATGCGGTCGTCAATGGGGTAGCTGTCCGGCTCCCGGACGTCCCCCAGGACGGAGACGTCCTCCATGACGTCGGCGGGGCTGGTGATGACACCGGTGAGGGCGGTGGCGGCGGCCACCTCGGGGCTGACCAGATAGAGGCTGGCGTCGGCTGTGCCGCCCCGGCCCCTGAAGTTGCGGTTGGAGGTGCGCACCGAGACGCCCTTGGTGGGAGGGGCGATGCCGATGCCGGTGCAGGCGCCGCAGGCGATCTCGGTGATCCGGGCCCCGGAGTCGATGAGGTCCCCGATGACCCCGTCCTCCAGCAGCTTCCGGTAGATCTGGCGGGAGCTGATCCCCACCACCAGGCTGACATTTTCGTTGACCACCCTGCCCTTGAGGACGGTGGCAGCCTTTTTGAAGTCGGAGTAGGAGCCGTTGGTGCAGCTCCCGATAAACACCTGGTTCACCGGGATTTTTTCCACCTCCGCCACGGTTTTGACGATGTCGGGCATATGCGGGCAGGCCACCAGGGGCTCCAGCCGGTCCAGGTCGATGACAGTTTCCTCGTCGTAGGAACAGCCGTCGTCGGGGTGGAGGGGCGTGTAATCCCCGGGGCGGGCCTGGGCCTTAAAGAAGGCCTCCACCACGGCGTCCGCCGGGAAGATGGAGGTGGTGGCCCCCAGCTCGGCGCCCATGTTGGCGATGGTGACCCGGTCGGGGACGGAAAGGGTCTCCACCCCGGGACCCACATATTCAAAGACCTTGCCCACGCCGCCCTTGACGGTGTAGCGGCGGAGCATCTCCAGGATGATGTCCTTGGGGGCCACGCCGGGGCGCAGCCGCCCCCGGAGCTCCACCTTGACCACGGCCGGCATCCGCAGGCGGATGGGCAGCCCCGCCATAGCGGTGGCCACGTCCATGCCGCCGGCCCCGATGGCCAGCATACCGATGGCGCCGCCGCTGGTGGTGTGGCTGTCGGTGCCCAGGAGGGATTTCCCCGGCTTGCCAAAGCGGCTGTAATGGACGGTGTGGCAGATGCCGTTGCCAGCCCGGGAGAGGAAAAGCCCGTACCTCCGGGCGATGGACTGGAGGTAGAGGTGGTCGTCGGGGGTCTTGTTGTCCACCTGGAGGAGGTTGTGGTCGATGTAGCTCACCGACACCTCGGTTTTCACCCTGGGCAGGCCCAGGGCCTCAAAGGCCAGGTACCCCATGACGGCGGTGATGTCGTGGGTCAGGGTCTGGTCGATCCTGATATAGATCTCCTCCCCCGGCGTCATGGCGGCCGGGGAGGTCAGATGGGACGCGATCAGCTTTTGGGTCATGTTTTTCATAGCAGGATTCCTTTCCCGGGACTGGCGCCCCGATGCAGAACATGGTTTATCCAAAGGCTTGCCCTAAAGCGGCAAAAATCAATTTTTCAGCTGCTTCATATTCATCCAGACGACGGACCACAAAGCCATGATGGCTGTTTAAAAAACGCCTGGCGGTTACGGCAATGCCTGCTTCCAGCAGCTTGAAAGCGTACTTTTCCCCTTCCTCCCCCAATGCGTCATCCCCGCATGTTATAACCAGGGCGGGAGGGAGCCCCCGGAGCATTTCCTCCGGCGCAAAAAGCGGCGATGCAAAAGGTGCTAGCCGCTCGTTTTCATCAATATACAGGTCGTTGTACAGACGCATACGGTCGGGAGGCAGACGCTTATAGGTGTAGGCGTTGCGCTTGAGTTCCGGCGGTGTGTGCAAATCCAGACACGGATAATCCAGTATTTGGAGCTGGAGGAAAAATTCTTGGCGTTCCTTGGCCATCAGGGCCACAGAGGCGGCAAAATTCCCGCCGGCACTGTGCCCGCCCACCGCAATTTTCCACTGGTCGATACCCAGCTCGCCGGCATGGTCCCAGGCCCATTTTATGGTGTCATAACACTGGTGGAGGG
>JAEXZK010000036.1 GCA_023451415.1 Bacillota bacterium
CGGCATAATACCGCTGCCCCTGGGCGTCCGTGAAGGGGAACTGAAGCTGCCGCACCTGGATCCTGCTCTCCGGAGGCACGTCAGGATCAAAGCCGTAATCCGTCAGGGCCGTCTCCCGGGCCTGAGACGCCAGGGCGGCACGGTGCTCCCGGTCCCATGCACCGCCGTACAGCAGGGGGCGGCCGTTGTCCCGGATGTCGATGATCATCCGCCCGCTGGTCTCGGTCTGGGCCAACCAGGTGTGGTCCAGGGTCCTCTGGCTACCCAGGTGGAAGAGGATGGCGTTGAGATCCCCCTCAAAGGCGGCCTGCCCCTGCCGGGCCAGCTGCCTCTCCGAAACAGCCAGGGAAGCCACGGCCATGGCGATCAGGATGACGCCGGTGGAAAGGGCGCACACCGCCGCCAGCCGGATCCGCAGCCGCCTAAACATCCGGAACCTCCAGGCGGTAGCCCACTCCCCGCACGGTCTGGATGCTCAGAGAGCTGCCCACCGAGCGCAGCCGCCTGCGGAGGAAATGGATGTAATTATCCAGATTGCCCTCTTCCACACCGGCGTCGGGCCCCCACACCCGGGAGAGAAGCAGCCCCCGGGGCAGGGTCTGGCCCGGGTTCTTCAGCAGCACCTCCAGCAGGTCCGCCTCCCGGCGGGAAAGGCCGCAGCGCCCCGCGGCGCCCTCTAGGGTCTTTTCCGCCCCGCCAAAGGCGACGTCCCCCACCTTCAGGCCGTCGGCGGCCTCCCACTTCCTGGGGCGGCGTCCCATGGCCCGGATGCGGGCCAGCAGCTCTTCCAGGGCAAAGGGCTTGACCAGATAATCGTCGGCCCCGCAGTCCAGGCCCTCCACCCTCTGGCCCACCTCGCCCAGGGCGGTCATCATCAGCACCGGGGTCTCCAGGCCCTCTCCCCGGGCCCGCCGCAGCACCTCCAGCCCGTCCATCACAGGCAGCATCCGGTCCAGAAGCACCAGGTCGTGGGCCTGCTGGCGCATCCACCGCAGGCCGTCGTCCCCGTCGTGGCAGACGTCCACCCCAAAGCCCTCCCGCTCCAGCCGGTAACTCACCGCCTCGCACAGGGCCTCGTCATCCTCGATCATCAGTATCCGCATTTTGGTGCCTCCTCCGCCGGAGATGGAAGAAATCCCCTCTCCGGCTGTTTTCCGCTTTCCAGTATAGCACAGCTTTCTCCAAACTTTCTTGAAAAATGGAAGCTTTTGGCCCTCCTTCCAGAAAACTTAGAGAAAACCATGCTAAGCTTGTAGCAGTGAAATGCGACGTCAGGAGGATTCATCCTATGGATTCAGTTTTAAAACGGGGGCTGGGGATGGCCCTGGCCCTCTCCTTATGCTTTTTGGCCGCCTGCGGCCCCGGCCCCCAAGGCGGCAGCCCTCTGCCCGGCGCACAGCCCGCAGCCATGGGCCGGTATGTGGAGGAGGAACTCACTCTTCCCCAAGATCTCCTCCACACCCTGGGGATGCACTCCACCGGGGAGGGCGCTTTGGAGCTGCTGGGTTTCGTGCGGGTGGGCGAAAGCAACGCCGATTGCCGGCTTTGGCGCTCTTTTGACCATGGGCAGAGCTGGGAGGCCGCCCCCTTTGCCGGGATGCCCGACGATCTGGCCCTTCCCGACTCCGCAGCCTGGGACGAGGAGGGCAGCCTTTACATCGTCTACACCCAGTACACCCAGGAATATATGGACGCCATGGAGGCCATGGACGACGGGGCGTTTGAGCTGGACGACAGCATCCCGGCGCCGGTGCGGCGGATCATGAAGATTTCCCCTGACGGCCGGGTGGAGGACCTGCCCTGGGAGCTCCCGGAAGCAAATGCCGGGGTGTACGCCATGGCCGTCAGCGGCGGCAGGCTGTTCTTCAGCGACTATACCTCTGTCCACCAACTGGACCTGGCCACCGGCCGGGAGGAGGCCGTCTATGAGATGCAGAACGCCCAAACGGTGGCCGGGTTCCTCCCCTTCGCCGGGTGGGCGGCGGTCATCGACGGCAGCGAGGTCATCCTCTATGACCTGGAGACCGGCGAAAAATCCGACGGTTTCTCCGTATCGCCGGCCCTGATCTCTTCCTCTTCCGATCCAAGTCATGCCTATTTCAGCGACGCTTCCGCCGGGAGCTCCATCATGGCCGCCGACGAGGACGCCCTCTATTTCTGCACCAGCCGGGGCATCTACCGGCGGCTGGGAGAAGGCTCCGTTCTGGAGCAGGTGGTGGATGGCTCCCTCACCTCCCTGGGCTTCCCCTCCATGTCGGTGCGCCACCTGCTGGTGGAGGAGGACCGCTTCTGCGTCCTCCTGCTGGACGAACAGACAGACAGCTATCTCCTGCGCAGCTATCGGTACGATCCGGATATCCCCACCGTCCCCACCCAGGAGCTGAACATCTGGTCCCTGCGGGACAACAAGACGGTGCGCCAGGCGGCGGGGCTTTTCCAGCTCCAGAACCCGGATGTCCGGGTGACTCTGGAGACAGCCCTTAGCCCCGACAGCGCCATGACCGCCGCAGACGCCCTCCGGGCTCTGAACACCCGCCTCCTGGGCGGCGGCGGCCCCGACCTGCTGATCCTGGACGGCATTTCCGCCCAGCCGTATATGGAGAAGGGGGCCCTGGCCGACCTCACCGCCCTGGTGGAGGGCCATACCCGCGCCGGGGACTGGTTCCCCAACATCGCGGAGGCCTTCCGCGACGGGGAAGGAAGGATACGGGCGCTGCCGGCACGTTTTTCTGTCCCGCTCCTGCTGGGGGATGAGGCCGTCCTGGGGGCCACGGGGAGCTTTGGGGACATGGCGGACTACCTCGCCCGGTGGCACAGGGAGCATCCCGGGCTCCAGACCCTGGAGTTCTGCAAGCCCTCCATCCTCATCAACACCTTCTACCCCGTCTGCGCTCCCGGGTGGTTCCGGGAGGACGGCTCCCTGGACAGGGAGGGCATGGCGGAGTTCCTGGCGGCGGTCAAGGCTGTTGCGGAGACGGAGGACGCCGAAGAACTGGCCGCCCAGTACGCCCATATGCCCGAGGACTTCACCCTTCAGCCGGATTGGGGCATCCTGGGCTGGCACTTTGGCTTTCAGGCCCTGGGCGCCGGTGTGGCGGCAGAAAATCAGGTGTTTGCCACCCTGGCCGCCGCGGCGGAGGCTCACGGCGGGGGCGGGGCGATGTTTTTCCCCAGCCAGAGGGGCAGCGTTTTTGTGCCTCAGTCCGTGGTGGGGGTCAACTCCGCAGGCGCTCATCAGGAGCTTGCCCTCCGCTTTGTGGAGGCCCTTCTCTCCCCCCAGGTGCAGGCCGGGCGCTTTGCCGACGGCTTCCCCGTCAATCTGGAAGCCTTCCGGCAGAATCTCCAAAGCCCTTATCCCCAGGGGGGAGGCATGTCCTACGGCACCGGCTTTGCCGGCGAGGACTACTTTCTCAAGACAAGCTGGTTTACCGCGGAAGAGGGCCGGCAGCTGCTGGAAGCCTTCCGCACCCTGGATCTGCCCGTTCCCGACAACCTTGCCATCCGGGAGCTGATTCTCCGGGAGACCGCCGGATACTTTGACGGCAGCGTCCCGCTGGAGGACACCGTAACCGTCCTGTCGGAGAAGCTGGACCTGCTTCTGGCCGAATAATCCCCATCACCTTCTGTAAGGAGAGTATTAATCATGAAACAGTTTTTTTGCAGGGCCTCGGCCCTGCTCCTCGCCCTTACCATGGCGTTCCTGTCCGCCTGCTCCCAGGGGGCGGCCCCCGGCGGAGCCGGCGGCGCACAGCCCGTAGCCATGGGCCGGTATGTGGAGGAGGAGATGACCCTCCCCCAGGACCTGGGGATCGTAAGCAGCCTCAGCCGGGAGGATGACTCCCTTGTGCTGGTGGCCAACAAGAACCCCGACCAGGTGATAGGGCCCTGGTACATGTGGCGCTCCCGGGATGGCGGCAAAACCTGGGCTGAGGAAGCCCCTCATTGGCTTGACCGCATCAGGGACGCCTCCCTGGGCGCCGTGGCATGGGCCCCCGACGGGTCGGTCCTCCTCTACTACGTCATCTACACCGATGAACTGATCGCGGCTGTCAACGAGGCTGTGGCCAATATGGATGTAGAGGCCGCCATAGCCCTCCAGCCCGACTATACCTGCGAGCGTATCGCCCCGGACGGCACCGTGACCCCCATCACCCTGGACCTCCCCGAGGATGAGTTTGGGCGTCCCATCTCCCTGAATGACATCACCTGCACCGACGGCGGAGACCTCCTGTGCGAAAGCTACTATGACGGTATCTATCAGCTGGACGGGGCCACCGGCAAGCGGAAAAACACCTTCCTGCCCGAGGGGGGGCGGGCCATGGCCGCGCTGCCCATGGGCGGCAGGCTGGCAGTGGCCGCCGGCAATGAAATCGCCCTGTACAGCCTGGAAAGCGGCGAAAAAGAAGAAACCGTCGCCATGGCCCAGGAAAGCGAGCGCTGCTCCCTTGCCACCGACGGCGACGCCCTCTATTACTGCGACCCCACCGGCATTTACCGCCGGGTGGAAGGCGGAGCGGTGCTGGAGCAGGTGGTGGACGGCTCCCTCACCTCCCTGACCATGCCCGCCATGGGGGCCGGGACCTTCCTGGCCGGGGACGGGGAGTTCCTCATCCTCTTCAGCGGCAGCGGCTACACTCTGATGAACTACCGCTACGACGAGACCATCTCCACCGTGCCCACCCGGGAGCTGCGGGTCTATTCCCTCCAGGATAACAAAAATATCCGCCAGGCCATGGGCGTCTTCCAGCGGCGCAATCCCGACACCCATGTGGTACTGGAGGTGGGGCTGCCCGAGGACGGCTCCATCACCGTTTCCGACGCCCTCCGCTCCCTCAGCACCCAGCTGCTCAGCGGCAAGGGGCCCGACCTGCTGGTCCTGGACGGGATGCCGGTGGACTCCTACATCGACAAGGGCGTCCTTCAGGATCTGTCCCAGTTTGCCGGGGACAAGGCTGCTTCCGGCGAACTCCTGCCCAACATCGTGGAGGCCATGCGCCGTTCCGACGGCAAGCTCTACGCCCTGCCCGCCCGCTTCACCGTCCCCATGATGCTCAGCGGCGACGAAGCCCCCGCCGACAGCCTCTCCAGCCTCTGCCGCTATATGCTGGAGGTGTATGAGCAGAACCCCCAGATGGCCCAGGACAGCACCAACCCCATTTTCCCCGTGCCGGAGCTGATGCTCACCACCTTCTATCCTGTCTGCGCCCCCGCCTGGCGGGCCGAGGACGGCTCCATCCGGGAGGAGGAGTTCTCGCAGTTCCTCTCCGACCTCAAATCCGTCACCGACTATTTTAAGGACGAAGCCGCCAACTGGGAGCCCTGGGGGGCTGTCCCCGGCTCCGACTACTACGAGCTGGGCTACGGGGCCGCCTTCTGGCTTTACGACCACGCTCCCCTCAGCTTCGGGCCTGTTTACGACATGACCATGTGCGTGGCCCCCTGCGAGGCGGCCATCCGCCAGAAGGGGGAGGGCAAGCTCACCCTCCTGCCCGGCCAGGCGTCCGGGGTGTTCATCCCCAAGAGCCTCATCGGCCTGAGCGCCGCCAGCCCCAATCAGGAGGCCGCCCTGAACTTCCTGGACATCCTCTTTTCCGCCGACGTGCTGGCCAACGAGTTTGAGGACGGCCTGCCGGTAAACCAGGAGGCCCTGGAGCGGAACAGCAGGAACCCCTATCCTCCCACCGACGACGGCATGATCTTCGGCACCGACGATTACAGCGAGATGCTCCAGGTGATCTGGCCCTCGGAGGAATATATGGCGGACATCCTGGAGCTGCTCCGCAGCCTGGACACCGCCGCCGACACCGACCGTGTGGCCGCCCAGATGGTCATCGACGAGACCCGGGAATACTTCAACGGCCACAAATCCCTGGAGGATACGGTCTCCGCCGTGGTTGAAAAAATGAACCTCTACCTGGCGGAATGACCGCCGGAGGCCCCAGAAAGGAGGTCCCCCCATGACAAGTAAAAAACAGGACGCCCGGGCGGGCCTCCTTTTCATCCTGCCCAGCCTCCTGGGCGCCGCCGTCTTTGTGCTCATCCCCTTTTTGGATGTGGTGCGGCGGTCCTTCTCCGGGGCCATGAGCGGAGGCTTCGTGGGCCTTGCCAATTACCGGGCCGTCTTTGAAAACAAGGCCTTCCGGCAGGCCGCGGGGAACACCCTCCGCTTTGCCGCCACCTGCATCCCCCTCCTCATCGCCCTCTCCCTTCTTCTTGCTCTGGTCCTCTACAGCCGCATCTCCCGGGCAGGGCTTTTCAAGACCACCTTCCTCATCCCCATGGCCATCCCCGTGGCCTCGGTGGTGCTGCTGTGGCGGGTGCTGTTCCACCGCAGCGGCTTCCTTTCCGCCCTGCTGGTCTCCCTGGGGGGCCAGAGCGCGGACTGGATGGGCGGCGGCTCCGCCTTCTGGGTGCTTGTGTTCAGTTACATATGGAAGAACCTTGGGTATGACATGGTGCTGTGGCTGGCCGGGCTTGCGGGCATCCCCTCTTCCGTCTTTGAAGCCGCGGCTGTGGACGGCGCCGGGCCCTTCGCCCTTTTTTTCCGGGTGACCCTCCCCAACCTCCTCCCCAGCCTCTTTACCATCACTGTGCTGTCCTTTCTCAATTCCTTCAAGGTCTTTCGGGAGGCCTATCTGGTGGCCGGGGATTATCCTCACAGCAGCATCTACCTCCTCCAGCATCTTTTCAACAACTGGTTCCGGGACCTGTCCATGGATAAGCTGACCGCCGCCGCGGTGGTCACCGCTCTGGCCATCCTGGCGCTGATCCTGCTGCTGCGCCGGGCCTGGGAGGTGGAGGGATGAAGAGGAAAAACCTCCTCCTGCTTTTCTTTCCCCTGGTTCTGGCCATCCTGGTGTGGCTCCCGCTGGTGTTCCTGGTGGGGGGCTCCCTGGCCGGTACGGCGGAGCTGACCCAGAAGCTGGCTCCCGCCCTCACCGAGGCCCCGGGCTTTGCCTCCTGGAGCCTTCTTCCCCAGTATCCCACCCTCCGCCACTATGTGGAGCTGCTGCTGGATTCCCCCGAGTTCTTTGTCATGTTCTGGAACTCGGCAAAGCTTACCCTGGGCATCCTGCTGGGCCAGTTGCTGACGGGGGCCCCCGCCGCCTGGGGCTTTGCCCGGTATGACTTCCCCGGCCGGGGCGGGCTGTTCACCCTGTACATTGTCCTGATGCTCATGCCCTTCCAGGTGACCATGGTATCCAGCTATCTAGTGCTGGACGCTTTCTCCCTGCTGGATACCCACCTGGGCATCATCCTTCCCGCCGCCTTCTCCACCTTTCCCGTTTTTATCATGTATCGCTTTTTCCGGGGGATCCCTCAGGCGGTGCTGGAGTCCGCCGCCCGGGATGGAGCCGGGCGGATACGCTGTTTCCTGTCCATCGGCCTGCCCCTGGGCGCGCCGGGGATTATGTCCGCCATGGTGCTGGGCTTACTGGAATACTGGAATCTGGTGGAGCAGCCCCTCACCTTCTTAAAAACCAAAAGCCTGTGGCCCCTTTCCCTCTATCTTCCCAGCATCAGCCCCGATAAGGCGGGGCTGGCCCTGGCCGCCTCCGTGGTGACCCTCATCCCTGCGGTGCTGGTTTTGCTCTTTGGGCTAAGCTATCTGGAGCAGGGAATCATCGCC
>JAEXZK010000098.1 GCA_023451415.1 Bacillota bacterium
GGCTTCGGCACCGAGGACCGCCGCATCAAGGATTCCTTCCGGTATGCCGATGAAGCCGGCCTCCAGTACAGCTTCACCACCAATACCGTCAAGACCGGCATCCATCCCAACACCGTGGGCATCACCGTCGCCACTGAGGACGGCAAGACCACCACCGTCACCGGGGAATCCATCGGCGGGGGCAGCGTCCTCATCAAACGGATCAACGGCGTGGATATCGACCTCTCCGGCGAATACGATACCATCCTGGTCAAGCAGATCGACCGTCCCGGTGTGGTGGCCTACATCACACGCTGCCTGAGCATCTACAACATTAATATTGCCTTTATGCGGATGTACCGGGAGAACAAGGGCGAAATCGCTTACACCATCGTGGAAGCGGACGAGCAGATCCCCCAGGAGGTCGTGGACCTTATCGAGGAGCACACCTCCATCGAGAGCGCTCTGCTCATCCGTATATAACAGGAGGACCGTCATGAAGCCATATCGTTTTACCACCGCCGCGGCCCTGCTGGAGTGCTGCCGCGCCGAGGGGATCGCCATCAGCGAGGCAATGGTCCGGCGCGAAACCCTGCTGCTGGGCTCCAGCCGGGAAGAATCGGAGGCCCGGATGGCCCGGGCGTGGGAGATCATGAAGGACGCGGCGGCCCAGGCTCTGGCCGCCCCGCCCGAGACCATGGGCGGGCTCATCGGCGGGGAGGCCATCCGCCTGGACCGGATGCGCCGGGAAGGCCGGGCTGTCTGCGGGGGCGTGGTCTCCAAGGCCATCGCTTACGCCATGGGCGTGCTGGAGGTCAACGCCTCCATGGGCCTCATCGTGGCCGCCCCCACCGCCGGGTCCTCCGGCGTCCTGCCGGGGGTGCTCATCGCCCTTCAGGAGGAGCGGGGCTTCTCCGACGGCGAGATGCTGGAAGCCCTCTTTAACGCCGCGGCCGTGGGATACCTCATCGCCCACAACGCCACCGTCTCGGGGGCCGAGGGCGGCTGCCAGGCCGAGGTGGGAGCCGCTTCCGCCATGGCCGCTTCCGCCGCCGCACAACTACTGGGGGGCACCCCCGAACAGTGCCTCAGCGCCGCCGGCTCGGCCATCACCAACATCCTGGGCCTGGTGTGCGACCCCATCGCCGGGCTGGTGGAGGCGCCCAGCCAGAAGCGCAACGCCATGGGTGCTTCCAACGCCCTGGTGTGCGCCGAGATCGCCCTCTCCGGGACCCTGGGGCTCCTCCCCCTGGATGAGATCATTGCCGCCATGTATGCCGTGGGCCGGGCCATGCCCTGCGAGCTGCGGGAAACCGCCCTGGGAGGCGTTGCCGCCCAGCCCACCGCCTGCGCCCTCTGTGAACGGGTGCGGGGGAACTGACAGCACCAACAAAGGGAACGGCAGTGCCGTTCCCTTTGTTGGTGTCCGCCCGGCCGAGCCGTCAGGCACGGCCCCAGCCCGCTCAAATAAATCTTCCGCCTCCCGCCGGGGAGGCTTTTTCTTTCCTCCCAGGGATGTAATCCCTCCCGCTTTCATATATAATAGGTATGGATCACAGGCCTCTTTTGTCAAAACGCCCGGGGGGCGGCCGCCTTTAAAAAGGGCGGAAGCCGAGCCCCTCCGCCGCATTTTATAAAGCCGTATCTTTAAGGAGTGATTCCCATGCGCTTTCCCAAGCCTCTCTTTCCCGGCGCCCGGGTCGCCCTCATAGCCCCCGCCGGGCCGGTGCCGGAGCAGCGGCTCCAGCCCGCCGTCCAGGCGGTGCAAAACCTGGGGCTGAGGCCGGTGGTTTATGAAAGCTGTCAGTCCGCCCACGGCTATCTGGCCGGGGACGATGCCATCCGGGCCTCCGACCTGGCCTCCGCCTTTGCCGATCCGGACACGGACGGCATCTTTTGCATCCGGGGCGGCTATGGCGCCCAGCGCATCCTGCCCCTGGTCAACTGGGAGGAGATCGCCGCCTGCCCCAAGTTTTTTTGCGGATACAGCGACGTCACCGCCCTCCACATTGTCCTGGGCCAGCGGTGCGGCCTTTCCACTTTCCACACCCCCATGCCCTCCACCGAGCTATACAAGGGGGTGGACCCCTACACCATGGGGTGGCTGAAAAAGGCCTGCTTTGGGGGCCTGTGGGGATGGCTCCAGAACCCGCCGGACCGCCCTCTTCGGGCCCTGTCCCCCGGCCGCGCCAGGGGGGAGCTCACCGGAGGCAACCTTTCCCTGGTGGCCTCTTCCCTGGGCACCCCTTACGAGATCGACACCCGGGGCAAGATCCTTTTCCTGGAGGAGGTGGACGAGCGGCCCTACCGCATCGACGGGATGCTTACCCATCTGCGGAACGCCGGCAAGCTCCGGGACTGCGCCGGCATCCTTCTGGGCGCTTTCACCAGCTGCGCCGCCACCCTTCCGGACAGGAGCCTCACCCTTCTCCAGATCCTTGACGAGGTGCTGCCCAAAAACATCCCCGTGGTGGGGAATTTCTGCTGCGGCCACACCCTCCCCACCCTGAGCCTGCCTCTGGGCGCGCAGGCAGTCCTGGACGCCGACGCCCGCACCCTATGGGTGGAAGCCCCTGCGTGATCTGTGTGATCAGGGGGCCAGTTCCTTTTCGATGGCGGAAAGGGCTTCTTCAAACCCACTAAAATAGTAGTCCGCCCGCGCCCGGATCATCTCTGTATCCTCTTGGGAATAGCGGTCATAAACAGCCGCGACCTGGATGGCCGCGTTGTTGGCCGCTTCCACACCCACAAGGGAATCCTCAAAGATAAGGCAATCCTCCGGCCGGGCATTCATTTCCCCCATGATCCGCCGGTGGACCTCGGGGCTCGGCTTGATCTCCCCGACGTCCTCCCTGGTATAGATGCGGGCGAAGAATTCGTCCAGAGGCGCCTTGGAAACAATATTCCTGTTGGCCGTGCGGTATACCTCCATATTGCTTTTCTTGGTCGTAGTGGCAATCACGAGGGTGAGGCCGAGCTCCTTGAGCCTTTTCAACAGCTTTTCGGCCCCGGGTTTATAATCGACGCTGCTGCGCAGGCAGTCCTGGGCAATCTCATACCGCCTGCGGATGATCTCCTGGAGGGGGAGGCCAAAGCCGTACTTTTCATCCAGGGTCCTGCAATATTCCAGGTAGGGATCGGGGGCTGTACTGAATTTTTTCAGCGCAGCATCCC
The DNA here is from genome assembly GCA_023451415.1 of Bacillota bacterium. Classification (GTDB taxonomy): domain Bacteria; phylum Bacillota; class Clostridia; order Oscillospirales; family Ruminococcaceae; genus Angelakisella. The sequence goes on from JAEXZK010000098.1 coordinate 3,154, forward strand.
GATCCCTCTGGATGTCTGTGCCGGGAACGTCCACCCCGCCCAGCCGGGTGATCAACCGGCGGTCGACATCGTTCCATACGCCCACGGAATCAATGAGCGTCCCATCCATGTCAAATATAATGATTTTCTTTCCCCTGATCATCTGGAAACCTTCTTTCGGCAGTTGTCGCGGTCATTTGCTTATTCTATCATAGATTTGCCTGCGCATCCAGCCGCCCACATTCGCTATCCTCTCCAAAAAATCCGAAGGACTCCTTCGGATTTTTGTTTTGCCCCTTGCACAAAAATTATCCGCCGCTGGTTTTTTGTGGTATAATAACCGCGTGGCGGTTATTATACCTGGATGC
>JAEXZK010000099.1 GCA_023451415.1 Bacillota bacterium
TGAGCCCCTCCGCCTCAGGCGGAATGGTCAGGCGGTATTCCTTCATTGGGCATCTTCCCCGCTCTCTTCCGCCGGAGGAGCCGCAGGGGCCTCTGCTTTCTCCTTCCCCTCAAAGAAAAGGATATAGACCGCCAACAGGATGGTGCCGCACACCACACAGCAGTCGGCAAAATTGAAAATTGGAAAGTTGATGGGCTCAAAGTAGATATAGTCCACCACATAGCCGCCGGGGTTAAAGGCCCGGTCAACCAGGTTTCCCAGGCCGCCGCCGATGATCAGGGCCATGGAGGTGAGGACGATGCCACCCTTGAATTTCTTCATCAGGATGCCGATGATAAGCCCCAGCAGCACCACGGCGGTGACCGCCAGAAGAAAAACACGCTTCCCCTGAAAAATACCCCAGGCCGCGCCATAGTTCTGGTGATAATAAAGGCTGAGGACGTCGGGGATGATGTCTATCTGTGTCACGGGCTGGAGCACCGCTGAAGCCCTTCGCTTGATGAAAAAGTCAATGAGCACCAACAGCGCCGATGTGCCCAGGGTGAGTGCTGATACCAGCATAGATTCAATACTCCGTTTTTGGTTGATGGGAGGCCCCGGCCTCCGGCGGTCCCCCGTCTGCGGGAGATATGGCAACATCGGAGTGCGGTCCCCACCCGCAGAGGCAGCGGACCGCATTCCGATGTTTATGGGACTTTACTCTTGTGCCAGAACCTGGGCGCAGCGGGCACAGAGGGTGGGATGATCATGATCCTTGCCCACAGTGTCGCTGTAGATCCAGCAGCGCTCGCACTTCTCCCCTTCCGCAGCCACAACGTCCACAGAAAGGCCTTCCACTTCGCCCTTATTCTGCCCTTCGCCGTCTTCCGTCAGTTCCACGGCGGAAACAATAAAGAGGGTGGGCAGATCGGCATGGATACTCTTTACAAAGTCCATCAGTTCCCCGGTGCAGTGGAGGATCACCTTGGCCTCCAGGGATTTGCCGATGACCTTTCCGGCCCGGGCAAGCTCCAGGGCCTTGTTGACGTCGTCGCGGACTGCATGGATGCGGTCCCATTTGGTCATGAACTCGTCGGTAGCCAGGCCCAGCTCGGGCTTGGGCATATCGTTGAGCATCACCGAAGATTTGTCGTAGTCCTTGCTTTCGGGCAGGTATTGCCAAATCTCCTCAGCGGTAAAGGGCAGAATGGGAGCCAGCATCAGGGTCAGCTGGCGCAGGATGACATAGATGGCCGTCTGGGCGCTGCGGCGGAGATGGCCGTCCTTCTTCTCCACATAGAGGCGGTCCTTGAGAACATCCAGATAGAAGCTGGACATATCCACAGAACAGAAGTTGTGGACCGCATGGTAAATGAGATAGAAGTCAAAGTCGTTATATGCCTTCAGGGATTTTTCCAGCAGCTGCTCCATCCGTGCGATGGCCCAGCGGTCGATCTCCGGCATCTCGCCGAAGGGCACGCTCTGGGTGTCGGGATCAAAGTCGTGGATATTGCCCAGGATATACCGGGCGGTGTTGCGGATCTTGCGGTAGCCCACGGAGAGCTGCTTGATATAGTCAAAGGACACCCTTACATCGGAGTGGTAATCGGAGGACGCGACCCAAAGGCGGAGGATGTCCGCGCCGTAATCCTTGATGATATCCTCGGGGGCGTTGACGTTGCCCAGGGATTTGGACTGCTTCCGGCCCTCGCCGTCCACCACCCATCCATGGGTGCAGACAGCCTCATAGGGGGCGCGCCCCTTGGTGGCCACAGCGGTGAGCAGAGAGGACTGGAACCAGCCGCGGTACTGGTCGTGGCCCTCCAGATAGAGGTCTGCGGGCCATTTGAGGCCGCGCTTCTCATTGAGGACGCCCATATGGGTGCTGCCGCTGTCAAACCAGACGTCCATGATGTCGCTTTCCTTGGTGAAGTGGACGCCGCCGCAGTGGGGGCACTTATAGCCCTTGGGCAGGATTTCCTCCGCCTCCATGGCGTACCAGGCGTCGGAGCCCTTTTCGCCAAAGAGCTTGGCAACGGCGTCAATGGTTTCGTCGTCCACCACATACTTGCCGCAGTCGTCACAGTAGAAGACCGGGATAGGCACACCCCAGCTCCGCTGCCGGGAGATGCACCAGTCGCTGCGGTTCTCCACCATGCCGGTGATTTTGTTTTCGCCCCAGCCGGGGATCCACTTGACGCCTTTGATGGCTTTCAGGGCCTCGTCCTTAAAGCCGTCAATGGAGCAGAACCACTGCTCGGTAGCCCGGAAAAGGATGGGATCCTTGCAGCGCCAGCAGTGAGGATACTGGTGGATGATCTTCTCCAGGGCAAAGAGGCTGCCGGTCTCTTCAAGATGCTTGGCGATGGCCTTGTTGGCGTCGGCGGTCCCCAGCCCCGCAAAAGGCCCCGCCTCAGCGGTAAGGACGCCGGCGCTGTCTACGGGGACAATGACGGGGATATCGGGGTAATGGTTGACACAGACCTCAAAGTCCTCCACGCCGTGGCCGGGAGCGGTATGGACGCAGCCGGTGCCGCTTTCCAGGGTGACGTGGTCCCCCACGATGACGGGAGAGACCCGGTCCAGGAAGGGATGGCGGTAGGTGATGTATTCCAGCTCTTTGCCGGTGACCAGGCCGGAGATCTCATAGTCCGTGATGCCGGCGGCATTCATGGTGGGCTCCACCAGCTCCCGGGCCATAACGTAGTACTCGCCGTTTGCGTGGACGGCGCAGTAATCATAGGCCGGTCCCACACAAATGGCAAGGTTGCCGGGCAGCGTCCAGGTGGTGGTGGTCCAGATGACGATGTAGGTCTTTTCCAAATCACAGCCAAGGGCCTTCAGGACGCCCTTGTCGTCCACAACCTTGAACTTGACATAGATGGAGTCGCAGGGGTCCTCGGCATACTCGATCTCCGCCTCCGCCAGGGCGGTGTGGCAGTCGGTGCACCAGTAAACAGGCTTGAGGCCCTTGTAGATATAGCCTTTTTTGGCCATGGCGCCAAAAATGCGGATCTGGGCCTCCTCCAGCTCGGGCTGGAGGGTGAGATAGGGATGTTCAAAATCGCCCAGGACACCCAGGCGCTTGAACTCGTCCCGCTGGACATCCACATAATGGAGGGCAAACTCCCGGCACTTCTGCCGCAGTTCCAACTTGGTAAAGTTTTCGGTCAGGCCCAGTTCCTTGATCGCCTTGCGTTCAATGGGCAGGCCGTGGGTGTCCCAGCCGGGGATATAAGGCGACTGATATCCCATCATGTTCTTGGAACGCACAACGATATCCTTGAGCACCTTGTTCATGGCGGTGCCCAGATGGATGTTGCCGTTGGCATAGGGAGGGCCGTCGTGGAGGACATACTGAGGCTTGCCCTCGTTGTGCTTGATGATCTGCTCATACAGCTTCCGCTCTTCCCAGTCCGCCAGCATGACGGGTTCCTTCTTGGGCAGGCCGGCTCGCATCTGAAAGTCGGTCTGCGGCAGGTTCAGTGTCGCGTTATAATCTTGGGCCATGTTGCATTACTCTCCTACTATATGAAAAATTTGCTTCCACCAGCTGTCAATGGTCTTTGCTCAGTCGTCCTCCAGGTCGAAGGAATCGCCGAACTTCAGTATGCCGAATTTGGAACTGACGATGGATTTTTTGCCGGGACGGGCTGGAGCGGTTTCTTCCATCTCCTCGTCGTCCTCCCCAAAGACCAGCCGCCGCTGCTGGGAGGGTTGAGAAATGATCTTATCGATCCTGCTGCTGAAGTTGGAGACGACAGAATCCTCATCTTCGTCCTCCTCAAAGTCGTCGTCCATCAGCTCCAGTTGAATAGCCGGCTTTTTGGGGGCCTGACGGGCAGGAACAAACTCCCGCACCGTTTCTTCCGGCTCGGGGGACGCCCTGCGGGATACGGGCTGGGGCTCCGGCTCCTCCATCACCACCGGAGGCTGCGGCTCCGGCTGGCGGACAGCCGCCTGCTGCACAGGCTCTGCCGCGGGCTGCACAACGGGGGCTTGAGCCTCTTCCTGCTGCATCTCGGCGCGCTTGCGCGCCACCTCCTGGGCGGGGATCCGCTTGATAACATCCAAGTGACTCTTGTAAATGGCAATCAGATTCTCTTTAAACTGGCTGGCCTCGGCTTTGACTCGCTCCAGCTCCGATTTTTCAATTTCCAGGCGGGTGTGGGCCTCCTCCACGATGTGCTCCGCCTTGGTGGTGGCATCCCGGAGGATAATCTCCGCCTTGCTGCGGGAATCTTTCAGGATACTGTCGCCCAGTTTTTGGGCGCCTATGAGGGCGGAGCGAAGGCTGTCCTCGTCCTCCCGGTATTTTTCCAGACTGCCGGCCAGAACTTCCATCTTTTTCTGGAGGTCTTCGTTTTCTTCGTTAAGCTCTTTGATGATCTGGATGGCTTTTGTCACAAACTCATCCACATCCTCAGTCCTATATCCAAAGGCAACGGATTTGCCAAACGCGATGTCAAAAAACTCTTCTGGAATTTTCATGGCTTGACCCCCTGAACTGAATTAAATATATTTACGAAAGATTACCCGCAGTTTGTTCTTTTTGCTGAGTCCGTTCTGTCCGTCATAAATGAATTTGCCGCAGCCCCGGATAGAGACCTTGCAGCCCTCCCAGAGCTGGCGGGCGGCGTCCTCCTCCGGCAGCCCGTCCAGAGCTACCCTGCCCGAAGCCACCAGCTGGGCGGCTTCGCTTCTGGATGTCTTGGCCAAAAAGGCCGCCGCACAATCCAGCCTGAGGGACGAGATCGTCCCCGATATCTCCTGGAAGCTCTTCTGCACCGGGAGCTCCCCGCAGGGCACCTCCTGGCATTTGACGCCGCTGCGGCCCACCTTGGAAAGCTCCCCGGCCACCACCGGCACCACCGGCCTGGCCAAAAAGACCCAGGCCCGGCCCGACTCCACCACGATGTCCCCCACCGACTCCCGTTTGATATTGAGGCCCATCAGCGACCCCAAAATATCCCGATGGGTCAGGGCTTCGCACTCCCTGTAAAGGATCTGGACGCAGCCCAGAGGGAACTCTTCATCGGAGATTTCCTCCAGGGGTGACA
>JAEXZK010000109.1 GCA_023451415.1 Bacillota bacterium
CGGCGGCGCGTGCAGTGGCGGCAGTACATGGAGCACTGGAGCGTCACGAGAAACAGCACACGGTCCGGGTAGCGGTGGACGATATGGGGGACGGGGCTTTCGGCCTCCTCCCCAAGGGGATCGTCCAGATCGTTTTCGCAGGGGTAGGTTTCCTCAATGGAGGGCACGCACTGGCGGCGGATGGGGTCGGAGGGGTCGGAAGAAGCGATCAGCGAGGCGTAATAAGGGGTGATGGCCATCCGGAACTGCCTGAGGCACGCTTCGATACCGCTCTTGTCCCCGTCTGTAAGATCCAGGATCTTTGAGAGCTGCTCAACATTGGTGATGCGGTTGGCAAACTGCCATTTCCAATCGTTCCAGCGGGGGTAGCGGGCGGCGTAGTCGCTGCACTTTATCATGCGTGCTGCGCCTCCATCCCAAGACGGCTGAGAGCTGCCTCCAGCACCCCCTGCACCAGGGAGTCGTACCCCACGCCGGAGAACTCCGCAAGTATGGGGAAATCGCTGTAGCCGGGGGCCAGCCCCGGCAGGGGATTGATCTCGATAAAATAGATGTTGCCGTCCCGGTCCATGCGGAAATCCGCCCGGGCAAAGTCGCGGCAGGAGAGCGCTTCAAAGACGGTGCGGGCTGCGCTTTCCATCCTCGCCAGCTGATCCGGAGCCAGTTCCGGCGGGCAGCGGTATTCCACATACCGGCCGTAATCCTGCTTGACGCCGTAGCTGTACACATGGTAGGCGCCTTGGGTGGGCTGCTTGTAGAGGATCTCCATAGGCGGAAAAACATGCAGGCTCCGTCCGTTGCCCAGCAGCCCCACTGTAAATTCGCGGCCCTCGATGTACTCCTCTGCCAGCATGTTCTGGCGGTAGAGGGCTATGTTGCGCTGCACCAGCTCTGCAAGCTCCGCGGGGGATTCCACGATGCTCACTTCGGAGATGCCCTTGCTGGAGCCCTCGGCGTTGGGCTTGACGATGACGGGATACCGGAGCCCCGCCGCGGCGGAAAGGTCTTCTCCGCCGATTACGGCCGAGGCCGGGCAGAGGACTCCCTCCTGGGAGACGAGGCGCTTGGTGAGCGCCTTGTCCAGGGCGATGCACAGGGTCGTTTCGTCCGAACCGGTAAAAGGGACGTCATACAGGTTGAGGATGGCGGGAATCTGCGCCTCGCGCCCGCGCCCGCCGTGTCCTTCCGCAATATTAAACGCGATATCTATGCCTCCGGCCGCAAGCGCGTCCGGCAGGTCCCGCCCCGCTTCCAGCAATACTGTGCGGTACCCGCCGCGCTCCAGCGCGGAACTTATGGCCTCCACGGTGCCGATGCTGTCATATTCGGCCTCCTCATCGACTGCCGCCGTGGCGCCTCTTGTGTTTCCCTTCAGGTTATACACGATCCCCACCGTGTAATGCTGTTTGGGGGGGAGAGGCACATCAAAATCTTGCTCTGCCATAAAAAAACCACCTCTTTCATAAAAAATTGCATCGGGAACAACGCTGTACTCCGTCCCGCCGCCGCTTACAGGACGAGATAAATATAGTCTCTTTTTGGCAAAAGTCAATATGGTTTTTTCAAATAAATTCTTTTGCAAAAAATTCGCTGTTTTAACCATTAAAAGCAAAAAAGCCTACTGGCTTTTGTCTATATAAACGCAGGATTTGACGGCTGCCGCAAAGAAAAAATCCCCGCCTTTTTTGACGGGGATTTTGAAGGCTACAGCTCCGAAAGGTCGGGCTGCCAATATTTGCGGTCCAGGTCGCGGAACTGGATGGCCTCGGCGATGTGGTCGGGGCCGATATCCCGGCTGTGGGCCAGGTCGGCAATGGTCCGGGAAACCTTGAGAAGGCGGTCGTAGGAACGGCCGGAAAGCCCCAGCTTGTCGTAGGCCGCCCGGAGGAGGGCCTCGGCGTCAGGGGTGAGGACGCAGTACCGGCGGAGCAGGTCGGGGGTCAGGCGGGCGTTGCAGAAGACGCCGGAGCCCTCATACCGCTGCTGCTGGAGGCCCCGGGCCTCCTCCACCCGCGCCCGGATATCCGCTGAGGACTCGGCCGGGACCGGAGAGGCCAGCTCCCCATACCGGACGGGGGGCACCTCCACCTGGAGGTCCAGCCGGTCCAGGAGAGGGCCGCTGATCTTGCCCAGGTAAAGCCCCACCTTGGTGGAAGAACAGCGGCAGGGGCGGGTGGGATGGCCGAAGTAACCGCAGGGGCAGGGGTTCATGGCGGCCGCCAGCATAAAGGAACTGGGGTAGCTGACCCGGCTGCCCGCGCGGGAGAGGGTGATCCTGCCGTCCTCCATGGGCTGCCGGAGGATCTCAGTGGCCGCCTTGGGGAACTCCGGAAGCTCGTCCAGAAAGAGGACCCCGTTGTGCGCCAGGGAGATCTCCCCGGGCTGGGGCGGGTTGCCGCCTCCGATGAGCCCGGCGGGGGAGGCGGTGTGATGGGGGGAGCGGAAGGGCCTGCGCCGGACCAGGGCCTGGCCGGGGGCCAGCAGCCCGGCCACGGAGTGGACCCTGGTGGTTTCTAGGGCCTCCTGGAAGCTCATGGCCGGGAGGATGGAGGGCAGACGCTTGGCCAGCATGCTCTTCCCGGTGCCCGGCGGGCCGATGAGGAGGATGTTATGCCCGCCTGCGGCGGCGATCTCCAGGGCCCGCTTGGCATTTTCCTGCCCGCGGACCTGGTTAAAATCGGGCAGGGGCTCCGGAGGGAGGCCGTCTGCGGAAAGCGGCTGAGCGGGCTCCAGGGAGCGCCGGCCCAGCAGCCCATCCACCAGCTCGCCCGCGGAGGCGACGGGGTAAACGGCAAGGCCCTCCACCGCCGAGGCCTCGGCGGCGTTGCCTGCGGGGACGAAGAAAGAGGAGATGCCCGCTTCCCTGGCGGCTATGGCCATGGAAAGGACGCCCCGCACCTCCCGGACCCGTCCGTCCAGGGACAGCTCGCCCACAAAGGCTTTGCCGTCCAGGGGCAGGTCGGCGGCCCCGGAGGCGGAAAGGAGGCCCAGGAGGATGGGCAGGTCATAGAGGGAGCCGGACTTGGGGGTGTCGGCGGGGGCGAGGTTGATCACTGTCTGGCCCTCGGGGACAGCAAAGCCCAGGTTGCCCAGGGCGGCCCGGACCCGGTCCCGGGATTCCCGGACGGCGGCGTCGGGGAGGCCGACGATCTCCAGCTTGGGGAGCCCCCGGCGGCAGTTTACCTCCACTGTGACCAGATAGCTTTCGATGCCCGCAAGGCCCATGGACAGAACAGAACGAAACAAGCCGCACCCTCCTCTGTTTTTGTGGAATTCCCTACCATTATAACGGCTGGAGAGGGATTTTGCAATGAAAGGGGAACCCTGTCGGCAAAAGGCCGGACTTCCCCGGGGGAGGGCGATTGACAAGGGGATGGGTGTGGGGTATCATGAATTTGTCAGAGAAATCTATTTGTAGAAGGAGCGGATACCATGGACGTCATGAAGGCTTATGAAAGCTGGCTGGCCGCCCCCCTGGCCGATCAGGATCTGACCCGGGAGCTGGAAAGCATCGCCGGGCAGGAAAAAGAGATTTTTGAAAGATTTTATACCGACCTCAGCTTCGGCACAGCCGGGCTCCGGGGCGTTCTGGGAGCGGGCACCAACCGGATGAACATCTACACCGTAGGCCGTGCCACCCAGGGACTGGCCGATACGCTGAAGGCGCGCTGCAAGGCGCCCATGGCCGCAGTGGCCTATGACAGCCGGATCAAATCGGAGCTGTTTGCACGGGAGACGGCTTCGGTGCTGGCGGCCAACGGCGTCAAAACCTACATCTACGGCGAGCTGATGCCCACCCCCGCCCTCAGCTACGCGGTGCGGGAGCTGGGGTGCTCCGCCGGCGTCAACATCACCGCCAGCCACAACCCCGCCAAATACAACGGCTACAAGGCCTACGACGAGACCGGCTGCCAGCTGGGCCCCGATATGGCCGCCGCCGTGATGGAAAATATCCAGAAGGCCGATATTTTCCAGGGCGTCCGCCGCATCCCCTTTGAGGAGGGCCTGCGCACCGGGATGATCGAAATCATCAGCGAGGAGCTGATCCAGAAGTTTATCGCCAGAGTGCTGGAGGAACAGGTCAACCCCGGGCTCTGCCAGCGGGCGGGCCTGCGCCTGGTTTACACCCCCCTCAACGGCGCGGGCCGCCGCTGTGTGCTGGAGGTGCTGGGGCGCATCGGCATCACCGACATCACCGTGGTGCCGGAGCAGGAGTGGCCGGATGGGAACTTCCCCACCTGCCCCTACCCCAACCCTGAGATCACCGAGGCCCTGGCCCTTGGCCTCAAGCTGGCCGGGGAACGCCAGGCCGACCTGCTCCTGGCCACCGACCCGGACTGTGACCGGGTGGGCGCGGCCGTCCTCCAGGACGGCAAGCCCCGGCTGATCACCGGCAA
>JAEXZK010000173.1 GCA_023451415.1 Bacillota bacterium
AAAGCCGCCGCACCGGGCGCGGACGAAAACCACGGCGGACGCCATGGAGGACCGGCGGCCTTCCCCTCTGGCGGGGTGGACCGAAACGCCGGTTACCGGGATAGGCGGCAGCGGCTCCGCCGCTCCCCTCGCGGGGCGAATGCTTTAAACTTTAAATGAGGAGGGAACGCCGTGGAATATCCGGGCAAGGAACACACCCTCAAGGATGGTACCCTGCTGCTCATCCGCTCTCTGGATGAGGCGGACGCCCCTGTGATGCTGGACTATCTCTCCACAGTCTTTGGGGAAACCTGCAACCTCTCCCGGTGCCCCGATGAGGTCCATATGACGGAGGAGGAAGAAGGCGGCATCATCCGCGGCATCAAAGATTCCCCCAAAGGGGGATCATGCTGGGGGCTTTTGCAAAGGGGGAACTGGTTTCTGCGGCCAACATTGTCCCCATCCGCAGCCTGGACCGGTACCGGCACCGGGGCGGCTTTGGGATCTCGGTCAAAAGATCATACTGTGGCCGGGGAATCGCCAGCCTGATGATGGAGACCGTCCTGGGATGCGCCAGGCGCGCCGGTTTGGAACAGGTGAAGCTGGAAGTTCTGGAGGACAACCGGGCCGCCGTGTCCCTCTACCGGAAATACGGCTTCAAGGAGTATGGACGCCGGGTGCGCGGCATCAAAACACGGGACGGCTCCTATCGTGACGAGCTTCTCATGGCCCTGTTTTTATAAATCCCGTCCCGGTTTTCTGTTGAACCCCTTCCCTCACGCCGGTATAATACGGTATAATAATTGGGAATTGGGTAATATTTCCCGGGGTGGCGTTTGGAAGAGAAAGGGGCATTCTATGAAACGGCCTTTGTGCGTTTTGGCGGCAGTATTTCTGCTCCACACAGGGGCCGTCTTTTTCTGTCCTCCGGCCCTTGCCCCGGCTGTCCCGCTGGCGGGGTGCGGGCTCTGCCTGGTCCTGGGGCTGCGGAAAGATCGCCGGGCCCTCCCCCTGGCGTTTTGTGTTCTGGCAGGGAGCCTTCTTTCCCTGGCGGCAGGGCAGTGCTACCTCCTGCGGCTGGATTCCACCCGTGAGCTGACAGGGGCGGTTCTCCCTTTCCGGGGCTATGTCAGCGAGGCCAGCCGCTACGGCTCCGACACCGTCACCGTCCTGGCAAAGCTCCCGGAGGTGGGGGACCGGGTCCTTCGGCTGACCATGGAGCCGGGCGGCCCCGGGCCCGGAGACCTGGTGGAGGGGCGCATCCGGGTCACCTCCGTCCGCGAGGACCCCAGGGGCTTTCTGCTCTCCGGAGGCGTTGTCCTCTGCGGCAGGCAGCACGGGGCGCTGTCCCTGTGGCAGGGTGGGGAAAGGGCCCTGCTCTGGAAGGCCATGGACCTGCGCCGGGAACTTTACGCCCGTGTTGTTGCGGCAGTCCCCGGGGAAGCGGGCGGGGTTCTGGGCGGGATGCTCTTCTCCTACCGGGACAACATCTCCGACGCCCTGAGCTATCGCCTGGATGACGCAGGACTGGGGCATGTGCTGTCCGTTTCCGGGCTTCACCTCAGCATCCTGTCCGGACTGCTTCTCGCCCTTTGCCGCAGGCTCCGCTTGGGCGGTCTTCCCACCTTGTTCTTCTGCGGCGTCGGCGTCGGGGCGATGGTCTTTGCCGCCGGATTTTCCACCTCGGTCCTCCGGGCCGGGCTGATGACCCTCCTGTATCTCGCCGCCCGCACCCTTGGCCGGCGGAGCGACGGCTTCACCTCCCTTGCCATCGCAGCCGTGGCCGTTTCCCTTTTCTACCCTCCGGCTCTGGGGGAGCTGGGGTTCCAGCTGTCCTTCTGCGCCACCCTGGCCATCCTGCTCCTGGCCGGGCCGCTGACCCGATGGTTCCTGGATCGGTGGGTGGCCCTCTTTGGCAAGGATAACGCCGCTGTCAGGGCGGCGGCGGGCACACTGGGCGTCTGCTGCGCGGCTCAGGCGGGTGTTCTCCCCATCCTGGGGCTGGCCGAGGGCTACCTGCCCACCTACAGCCTCCCCGCCAACCTCCTGGCCTCCCCCCTGATCTTCCTGGCGCTGGTCCTTGGGCTGGGCGGGACGGCCCTTCTTCTCCTGGGGCTTGGGTCCGCCGCGGCCATGGTCCTCGGCCTTGCCGCCCTCCCGGTGGGAGCCATGACCGCTCTGGCCCGCTTTTGCTGGGAGCTACCCTTGGGCCGGATCCCCACTTATTTCCCCTGGCAGCGGGGGCTGCTGCTGGCGGGAGCCGCCCTGATCCTGGCGGCCTGCCTCCCCATGAAGCCAAAAATCCGGCGGAGGCTCCTCCGGCTGGGCGCTCTGACGGCGGCGGCAGTCTGCCTGATCTTTTCTTTCCGCCAGTGGGGGAGCGTCCTCATCGCAGCCAATCCGGAGGGCCGGGCCCTCTCCGTCACCAGGGACGGCCGCACTTTTCTGGTCTATGACGATACGGATCGTGATGGTTATGACGCCAGGATGCTCACCGGGATGCTGACCCGGGCGGGGCTGGG
>JAEXZK010000023.1 GCA_023451415.1 Bacillota bacterium
CTCGGGCTGGGGAGGACAAGAGGACTCCTGGCCCGGCGGGAGGACGTCGTCCTCCGGCGCCGGCGCGTCCGCATACTGCCTGAGGAGGTCCTGGTACTCAAGTTCCCCGGCGGAACGGTTCCAGCCGCGGTCTTTGTCATTGTGTTTTGCCATGCCGTGGCTCCTTTCAGGGGGGGATAGCCATGCCTTGCTCCACCCCGGACAATCATAAAATACAGTATTCATTATACTGTCCCGGCGGACGGATTGCAAGGCGGGGAAATCTTCCTCCATTGTACCCCATCCTTCCCGCCATTTTGTGAACTCGCTGTAAAACTCCTCTGATGGGAGGGTGAAGAAAAATGGAAAAAGAGGCCCCCGCACGGCGCGGGAGCCTCTTTTGGCAAATGGTTCCGGGGATCAAAGGGCCCGGGAGGCGATTTCCTCCAGGATGCCGTCCAGGAACTGGTCCAGGGACATGGCGCCTTTGTCGCCTTCCTTGTGGGAGCGGATGGAAACCGTATTGTTTTCAATATCCTTGTCTCCGGCCACCAGCATGTAGGGGACCCGCTGCAGCTGGGCTTCCCGGATCTTGTAGCCGATTTTTTCGTTGCGGGTGTCCACCTCGCAGCGGATGCCTTTTCCCTCCAGGACCTTTTTGATCCCGAAGAGGTAATCCAGGTGGCGGTCCGCGATGGGCAGGAGCTTGACCTGGACAGGGGCCAGCCAGGTGGGGAAGGCGCCGGCAAAGTGCTCGGTGATAACGCCGATGAACCGCTCGATGGACCCCAGCACCACCCGGTGGATCATGACGGGGCGGTGCTTCTCGCCGTCGGCGCCGGTGTATTCCAGTTCAAACCGCTCGGGCATCTGGAAGTCCAGCTGGATGGTGCCGCACTGCCAGGTCCGGCCCAGGGAGTCGGCCAGATGGAAGTCCAGCTTGGGGCCGTAGAAGGCGCCGTCGCCCTCGTTGATGATAAAGTCCTTGCCCATTTCTGTGATGGCGTTCTTCAGGGTCTCGGTGGCAAAATCCCAATCCTTTTCGTCGCCGATGTGGTCCACGGGCATGGTGGAGACCTCGATCTGGTAGGTGAGGCCAAAGACGGAGTACACCTCGTCAAAGAGGCGGACCACGTTCTGAATCTCATCCTTCATCTGATCCCGGGTCATAAAGATGTGGGCGTCGTCCTGGGTGAAGCAGCGGACCCGGAAGAGGCCGTGGAGGGCGCTGGAGAGCTCATGGCGGTGGACCAGGCCAAGCTCGCCCACCCGGAGGGGCAGGTCGCGGTAAGAGTGGGGCTCGGATTTGTAGACCAGCATGCCGCCGGGGCAGTTCATAGGCTTGACGGCATAGTCCTCGCCATCGATGACGGTGGTGTACATATTATCCTTGTAGTGGTCCCAGTGACCGCTGCGGTGCCACAGCTCCTGGTTGAGGATGATGGGGGTGGAGATTTCCACATAACCGTACCGCTTGTGGACTTCACGCCAGTAGTCGATGAGGGTGTTGCGCAGCACCATGCCCTTGGGAAGGAAGAAGGGGAAGCCGGGGCCCTCGTCGGCCAGCATGAAAAGGCCCAGCTCTTTGCCCAGCTTGCGGTGGTCGCGGCGCTTGGCCTCCTCCAGCCGCTCCAGGTAGGCGTCCAGCTCGCTGCGCTTGGGGAAGGCGGTGCCGTAAATCCGGGAGAGCATCTTGTTTTTCTCGCTGCCCCGCCAGTAGGCGCCTGTGCAGGAGGTGAGCTTTACGGCCTTGACGGGGGCGGTGGTCAGCAGATGAGGGCCGGCGCAGAGGTCGGTAAAGTCCCCCTGACGGTAGAAGCTGATTTTTTCACCCTTGCCGGCGTGCTCCTGGATCAGCTCCTGCTTGTAGGGCTGGTCCTTCATCAGCTCCATGGCGGCGTCAGCATCCAGCTCAAACCGCTCCAGGGGGAGAGCGGCCTTGGCGATGGCCGCCATCTCGGCCTCGATTTTGGCCAGGTCCTCGGGGGTAAAGGGGGTCTCCACGTCGAAGTCGTAGTAGAAGCCATTGTCGATGGCGGGGCCGATGGCAAACTTGGCGTCGGGAAAGAGGTGGAGCACCGCCTGCGCCAGGATGTGGGAAGCGGTGTGGTTGAAGGCCCACTGCCCGTCCTTGTCCTCAAAGGTGAGGATCTCCAGGGCGCAGTCGTGGTCCAGGACGGTGCGCAGGTCTTTGTGCTCCCCATCCACCCGTACCGAGCAGGCGGCTTTAAAGAGGCCCGGGCCAAGGTCCTTGGCCACGTCGGCGGCGGAAACGGGATTCTCATACTCCCGGACCGTACCGCCCTTGAGTGTAATTTTAATCATTTGATTTCCCTCCATATTGATCGTTGGTTGCCCACAGGCTGAAATAAGGGCGCCATCCTGCCGCAAAAAGAAAAGACTCCGCCCTGCGTGCACAGGGTGAAGTCTGACTCCACGGTTCCACCTGAATTGCGCGCCTGCGGCGGCGCGCCCCTCCATAAGGATGATAACGCTTTCCAAAGCGGCGGGCGTTGGGCCGCGGGGCGGCTTTCCGTCCGCACTCGGGAGTGGTGTCCGGTTTTCCGGTCCCCGCCTCCGGTTTCAGCCTGCGCCGGGGGCTCTCTGGCAAGGGAACTTTTGGAAAACAGGCGTCTCCGTCAGCGAGATGGTCTGTTTGACTTCCACTTTATCACCGGAAAAGGCCTTTGTCAACCGCTTTTTGCGGGATTGCAGGCGGCCGCAGGACAGGCCGGCATGGAGAGACGGTCCCTCCAAGAGGCCAAAAGAGTGAAAAGTTACAAATTTCTTGACATTCTGTTCATTTCGCCTTAAAATAGTATGGGTATTTGTAGTTGAATTAACCATTTACCCTCTCCAATTTTTCGTACAATTTTTATAAAAGAAAAATCCCGGCAAAATTTACAGTAAAGGAGGACAAAGATCGAGTAATGAATTCAAGTGAACTGTTGCGCCTCGTCATATGTGGCTTTGTTTCATTTGCTATTGGTGCTGTAATCGCCTTTTTCTTGGGCGTTAAGTATAGAATGAAAGTTGCGGAAGCAGAACTGGGCTCGGCTGAAGAAGAAGCCAAGCGGCTGGTAAGCGATGCTATCAAAACAGCGGAAAGCAAGAAAAAAGAAGCGCTCATTGAGGCAAAAGACGAAATCTACAAGATGAAAAATGACGCCGAAAAGGAACTGAAGGAGCGTCGCAGCGAGGCCCAGCGCCAGGAGCGCCGCCTCCAGCAGAAAGAAGAGACCCTGGACCGCAAGAGCGAAAATATGGAGAAAAAAGAGGACGCCCTCCAGCAAAAGCTGAAGGAGGCGGACGACAAGCTGAAGGAGGCCGAGATGGTCAAGGCCCGTCAGTTTGAGATGCTGGAGAGGATCTCCGGCTACAGCGAGGAGCAGGCCAAGGAATACCTCCTCTCCCAGCTGGACGACGAACTGACCCACGAAAAAGCCATCAAAATTTCCCAGTTTGAACAGCGCCTCAAGGAGGAGTCCGACCAGAAGGCACGGGAGATCATCTCCCAGGCCATCCAGCGCTGCGCTGCCGACCATGTGGCCGAGGTCACCGTTTCGGTGGTGCCGCTGCCCAACGACGAGATGAAGGGCCGGATCATCGGCCGGGAGGGCCGCAATATCCGCACCCTGGAGACCCTCACCGGTGTGGACCTGATCATCGACGACACCCCCGAGGCCATCACCCTGTCCAGCCACGACCCCGTCCGGCGTGAGATCGCCCGCCTTTCCCTGGAGAAGCTGATCCAGGACGGCCGCATCCATCCCGCGCGCATCGAGGAGACGGTGGAGAAGGCCACCCGGGAGGTGGAGCAGAAGATCAAGGCCGACGGCGAACGCGCCGTCATCGAGACCGGCGTCCACGGCATCCATCCGGAGCTGATGAAGCTCCTGGGACGGATGCGTTACCGCACCAGCTACGGCCAGAATGTGCTGGACCATTCCATCGAGGTTTCCCAGATCGCCGGCATCATGGCGGCGGAGCTGGGCATGGATACCGCGGCGGCCCGGCGGGCTGGCCTGCTCCACGACATCGGCAAGGCCATGACCCACGAAGTGGAGGGTTCCCATGTGGCCATCGGTGTGGACCTGGCCAGGAAGTACAAGGAGAACCCGGACATCATCCACGCCATCGAGGCCCACCACAACGACGTGGAGCCCAAGACCGTGGTGGCCTGCCTCATTCAGGCGGCGGACGCCGTCTCGGCGGCCCGGCCCGGCGCCCGGCGGGAGAACCTGGAGAACTACATCAAGCGTCTTGAGAAGCTGGAGGAGATCGCCAATTCCTTTAACGGCGTCGATAAGTGCTTTGCCATCCAGGCGGGCCGCGAGATCCGCATCATGCTCAAGCCTGAGGTGGTCAGCGATGACGATATGGTCATTGTGGCCCGGGACATCGTCAAGCG
>JAEXZK010000032.1 GCA_023451415.1 Bacillota bacterium
AAATGAACCAAAGGGAAGCGCCGGTGGCCAGGGCCAGAAGCACCAGCTGCACAGGTTCCCCCAGGATGGCGCGCCCCAGGGCCAGAAGCTTGTCCGGACGCCACAGCAGCACCACGCCTACGCAGACAGCAAAAGCGGCCCCCGCCAGCACCGCGCCCGCCGCCGCGTCCTTGGCCGTTTTGGCAGTGACGCTCCGGTTGGGGATCAGGTGGTCGGTGAGGGCCTCCACAGCGGTGTTGAGCAGCTCGGCGATGACCACTACCCCACAGGTGAGGAGAAGCACTGCCAGCTGAGCTTGGGTGAGCTCCAGACGGGCGCCCAGCCACGCCGCCCAGCAGGAAAACGCCAGATGGATGCGCAGGTTGCGCTGGGTGAGGATCCCCCTGCGCAGTCCGGTCCAGGCGCAGGCAAAGCTTTGGCGCAGGGAGCGGAGCTGTTTCCTCATGGAGTGGGGACCACATAGGAGGCGTCCCGGGTAAGCCCCAGCTCATCCAGGATGGCTTCCTCTTTCTCCCGCATCAGGGTGGCCTCCAGGCCGCCGGCCTCGTGGTCATAGCCCAGCAGATGGAGCATGCTGTGGACGGTGAGGAAGCCGATCTCCCGCTGGAGGGTGTGGCCGTAGAGCTCGGCCTGGTCGATGGCTTTTTCCACCGAAATGACGATATCGCCCAGCACATAGGCCCCGGTTTCCGGGTTCTGGTCGTAAACGCCGTTTTCCCCCAGAGGGAAGGAGAGGACGTCAGTTTCGATGTCCTTGTTCCGGTGCTCGGCGTTGAGCTGGCGGATCTGCTGGTTGTTGAGGAAGCTTACGCTGATCTCCGCGCTGCCCTGGAACTTTTCAAAATCCAGCACCGCAGTGCAGCAGCGGCGGATAAGCAGGCGGATGCCGGAGGGGATCTTTACGTCCTTCTGGCGGTTGGAAATCTGTACCTTTACTTTATCCATTTTGCTTTTTCCTCCTTGCGGAATCGTTATAATATTTTTCGTAGGCCTTGATGATGTCCTGGACCAGCCGGTGCCGGACCACATCCTTGTCCGAGAACTGGCAGATGCCGATATCCTCCACGGTGCGCAGCACCCGGGAGGCCTCCAGAAGGCCGGAGCGGTGCGGGTCGGGGAGGTCGATCTGGGTGATGTCGCCGGTGATGACGGCCTTGGAGTTGAAGCCCAGACGGGTGAGGAACATTTTCATCTGCTCGGGGGTGGTGTTCTGGGCCTCGTCCAGGATGATAAAGCTGTCGTCCAGGGTGCGCCCCCTCATGTAGGCCAGGGGGGCCACCTCAATGTTGCCCCGCTCCAGGTACTTCTGGAAATTTTCGGTGCCCAGCATATCAAACAGGGCGTCATAGAGGGGGCGGAGGTAGGGGTCCACCTTGTTCTGGAGGTCGCCGGGGAGGAAGCCCAGCTTTTCGCCGGCCTCCACAGCGGGGCGGGTGAGGATGATGCGGTTGACCTCATGGGCCCGGAAGGCCTTGACGGCCATGGCCACCGCCAGGTAGGTCTTGCCGGTGCCGGCGGGACCGATGCCCAGGACGATGGTGTTTTTGCGGATGCTGTCGATATAGTTCTGCTGGCCGATGGTCTTGGCCTTCAGGGGCCGGCCCTTGGCCGTGATGCAGATGACGTCCTTGCCCATCAGGGAGACTTCCTGCTCCTTGCCGTCCTCCACCAGGGACATGACGTACCGGATGTTCTGGTCGGTGAGGGGCTCGCCCGACTCCACCATGGTCAGCAGGCTCTGGATGCACTTGCTGGCCAGCATCACCTTTTCGGGGTCTCCGGAGACTTTGATATCGGTGCCCCGGAAAAGGATGGTCACGTCATATTTCTGTTCAATCTGGCGGCTGTTTTCGTCGCAGCTGCCAAAGAGGGTCATGGCGTGTTCCATCCGTTCAATGTCAATAATCTGTTCCACCATGCTCGGATTTCTCCTTTGTTTTGGACGGCCTGAGGGTCATAAACGGGCCGGAAAAGTTACCGTATTCAGTATATCATAAAGCTTTTCTAAAAACTATGAATTATTCATAAAATTTTTAACTGTTTTCCGGCGTATTCTCCATCAAAATTTCCCGTTCCTCCCCGATTTCTCCTTCCACCAGGTAGGCCCCCTCCAGGAGGAAGCCGTCGGTCATGGCCTGGCCTGTCAGCTCCCGCTCAAGGACCCTGCGGCCCTCAAAGGCAGCAGCTTCCATTTCAGGCATCTGGAGCTCCGCCAGAAGGCGGGCCTCGTCCTCCGTGATGGTATAGGTCTCGCGGTTGACCAGGATATAATTTTCCCGGGTGAGGGTGACAGGGGCGATGGCGCTGACCAGGGGGATGTCCCGGGTGGCCGCTTCCAGCTTATAGGGCTCCCGGGGCAGTCCGCCCAGCCCCAGGGGGATGCGCAGGGAGAAGATGTTCAGGTAGTTGCGGACCTGGAGCCCGCGGTATGTGAGGAGCTCCTGCTGGTAGGGGATGAGGAGGGAGAGGGTCTCACGGGTTTGGGCAACCACCTTTGCCCGGGCGTGGACTGTGCGGCTGAAGCCGTTTTTGTCCTCCATGATGCCGCTCACCAGGATATCCCCGGCAGCCACCGAGTCCCCCACCTTTACGGTGGGCTGGCCGTCGTACACCTCCATGTAGGTGATGAAGCCGGTCTTTTGGGAGACGACGTTATGGGGGACGCCGTCGTCCACACGGACAGGGGGGATCACCCTTTCCTTGACCTCCACCGTGGCCACGCTTCCCTGGAGGTTGACGGCGGCCCAGCTGAGGTCGGGCAGGCGGAGGATCATCTGCCGGGCGACGTCCACAGCATCGATGGAGCTGCGCAACACCCCCCGGCGGACCCCCAGGTCGCTGAGAACGGCGAGGATGTCGCGCTC
>JAEXZK010000113.1 GCA_023451415.1 Bacillota bacterium
CACCAACGTCTACGTCTGCGAGATCTGCGGCTTTGTCTATGTGGGGGACACGCCTCCTGAAATATGCCCCATCTGCAAAGTCCCCAAAATGAAGCTGGCCAAGCTGCAAAGGAGGTAACGAAATGTACGCTGTAAGAAACATCAGGCTCTGTACCAAGGATTGTCTTTGCCTTTACGTCTGCCCCACCGGGGCCACCGACACCGAGAACGGCCAGGTGGATGCCTCCAAATGCACCGGCTGCGGCATCTGCGCCGGCGCCTGCCCTTCCGGAGCCATCTCCATGGTTCCGGACAAGTTCCCGCCACAGCAGCCCAAGGCTCCCGGCGTCAGGGCGTCTGTGGCCGCCCTGGCCAGAAGCAAGGCGGCGCAGGAAAAGCTGGCGGCGCAGATCGCTTCCCAGACGGAGGATCCTGTGCTGCGGCAGCTGGCCGAGGCGGTAAGCCGTTCCAACCGTCTCATGGCCGAGGACCTCCTCCGGGAGGCGGGATATATGCTGCCCCAGAGTGCCAACACCCACGCCCTCCTCCTTGCCCTGCTGGAGGGCCCGCACGGCCCGGACTTCCCCAGGGATGCGGTGGAACGCCTGCTGGAGCTGATCCAGCCCAATGAGGCTGTCGTGCCCAAGGCCGAAAAATGGCGCTGCATGGTCTGCGGTTATATCCACGAGGGGCCCCTGCCCCGGGATTTCCAGTGCCCCCGGTGCGGTCAGCCTGCTTCTGTCTTCCGGAAGCTGGAGGACTGACTTCCCCCGCCCGGCCCCCGTCCTCCAAGGGCGGGGGCTTTTCTATTGAACCGGGGATGAGAGATATGGTACACTAACCCTGAGATATTTTAAAAAACGGAGGACCCTTTTGTGGAAAAACGCATTGACCTTCACGCCCACACCACCGCTTCCGACGGCACCCTCAGCCCCACGGCCCTGGTGGAGCTGGCCGCCGCCCAAGGGCTGGCCGCACTGGCGGTCACCGATCACGACACCGTAGACGGCCTGGAGGAAGCCCTGTCCGCCGGGGAGCGCCTGGGGGTGGAGGTGGTGCCCGGCATCGAGCTCAACTCCCTGTACGGGGAGCTTCAGGTGCATGTGGTTGGTCTTTATATTCGCCCCCAAAGCCGCCCCTTGGGAGAATTTCTCCGCCAGCGGGCGGCCTGCCGCCACCGCCGCAACCGGGAGATGATCCGCCGCCTGGCCGCAGCAGGGGTGGGCATTTCCTGGGGAGAGGTGGAAGCCCTTGCCGCCGGCACCGTCACCCGGGGGCATATCGCCCACCTCCTGGTGGCAAAGGGCCTGGCCCCGGATCTGGGCGGGGCCATCGCCGCCTGGCTGGCCAAGGGGCGGCCTGGCTATGTGCGGATGGAGGGCGCGACCCCCGCCGAGTGCATCCAGGCCATCCACGGGGCCGGGGGGCTTGCTTTTGTGGCCCATCCCAATCAGATCCTCCGCAGGGACCCGGATTCCTCCGCCGCCATCTGCCGCCGGGTGCTCCTGGCCGGGGCGGACGGCCTGGAGACCCGGTACTGCCAGTTTGATGACGGCTGGCGGGCCCGCGCCGAGGCCTTGGCCCGGGAACTGGGCGTCCTGCGCTCCGGGGGCAGCGACTTCCACGGCGCCCTCAGGCCCGGCCTTGACCTGGGCGTCGGGTATGGGGGCCTTGAGGTGCCCTATTCCTATCTGGAGGCTATCAAAGCAGCCCGGCCATAGGTCTCCTTCTCCGCCGGCGCCGGTTTTGCCCACCGGAAGGTCATGCGGCGTTTCTCGGTGGAGGGAAGGGCCGCCGGCAAGGCGGGCAAAGCGCCCGGATCAGACGATCCGGGCGCTTTATCGTCGTTATGATCCGGCGGCGGGGGAAAGGCCGACGTCACCCAGCAGCCGGGCGTACTGAGCGTCCATCTCCTCCAGGAACTTGCCAAACTCCCGGCTTCCGGCATAATCCATTTCCCAGCCGTACTTGGTGCAGGCTTCTTCCCATTGGGGAGTTTTTACCATCTCCTCCAGGACCCCTTCCCAAAATTCCAGGGCCTCCGGGGACATATCCTTGGGGCCGAAGAGCCCCCGCCAGTTGTAAAAGGTGGCGTCTATCCCCTGTTCCACGCAGGTGGGCATTTCTGCCACGATGCCGCTGCCCACCCGTTTTTCTGCCGTAATGGCCAATACCCGCAGATCCCCGCTTTCCACCAGGCCCACGGCGTCGCTGATGCCGGTGGTGACCAGGTCCACATTGCCTCCGATGAGCTGGGCCACCGCCGCGCTGTCCTGGAAGCCCAGGTAACGGATCTCGTCCAGCCGGGGGACTCCTGCGGCATGGGCTGCCTGGAGGAACTGGACATGATCCATGGATCCCGCCGCGGAGGTTCCGCCTATGGTGATGGAGGCGGGGTCCTCCTTCAGCTTTTCCATGACGTCCCAGATGGTGTGGTAGGGGGAATCTGTCCCCACCACAAAGCACCCGTAATCGGTAATGAGCCGGGCGATGGGGGTGGTGTTGTCCCGGTAGTTGAGGTCAGTGGAGCCGTTGAGGTTGATCAGGCAGAGAGGCGGGGAGTAGATGGCAATGACATCATCGGCGCCTGCCTTTTCCGCCAGATACTCCAGGGCCACGCCGCCCCCGCCCCCGGCCTTGTTGGTGATGGGCAGGGGCACCCGGACCAGTCCGGTGTCCTCCAGGCACCTGGCCACCGAGCGGATGGTCAGGTCATACCCGCTTCCGGCGCCCGCCGGAGCGACAAATTCCACCGCCGTCCGGGGGTACGCCGCCTCGGGGGCAGGGATGGCCGCAGGGCCGCAGGCGGCAAGGACCGCCAGGAGCAGCCCTGCCGCCAAAACCGTCCGTTTCATTTTTTCCCTCCCTTATGTCCCTCCGCTCCCGGTTTTTCCGGCTTGTCTTTCTGCGTAAGCTGGTCGATGACCTGGAGCAGCTTCTCAAAGTCCAGAGGCTTGACCAAAATTTCGTCTATTATCCCGGAGCGGCGCATTTCCAGGGCTTCCTTTTCCACCAGCCCGGTGAGCAGCACCACCGGCAGGCCGGGGCGGAGGTTCCGTACCCTGCGGGCAAGCTCGGTGCCCCTGCACCCCGGCATGGTGTAGTCCGCCAGCAGCAGGTCCCACTTGCCGGGGCCGCTCCCAAAGTCCTCCAGGGCCCGCTGGGGGTCGATGTACGCATCCACCCGGCACCCTCTGCGCTCCAGGCGTTTCTTCAGGTAGCGGGTGACCTTGGCGTCGTCATCCACCAGCAGCAGGGAGGCGGCGCAGGCCCGGGCGGAGGTCTCTCCGGTCTCCGGGGCCCCCCACGCAGCCGGGAGGCTGGTGAGGGGCAGGTAGAGGATAAAGCTGCTCCCCTGGCCGGGGGAGCTCTTCACCTGGATGACCCCGCGATGGCTGCTGACGATGTTCTGTACCACCGACAGCCCCAGGCCGGTGCCCTCTCCGGCCTCTTTGGTGGTGAAGAAGGGGTCAAAGATCCGCCGGATCAGCTCTTCATCCATACCGCAGCCGGTATCGGATACCACTACCCGGGCATATTCCTCCTCCCGGGACTCCAGCCCCAGGGGAAGCTGTTCCCGGTCAGCCCGGCGGCAGGAGATGGTGAGCACGCCCCCGTTTTCTTCCATGGCCTGGTAGGCGTTGGAGCAGAGGTTGAGCAGCACTTGATGGAGCTGGGTAGCGCTGCCCAGCACGTTCATCCCCTTGCCATCCAGTTCTGTCTCCAGACGGATGCTGGAGGGCATCACCAGCTGAACCATCTTGACGGCGTCCCGGAGCACCGCGTCCAGGCTCACCGGGAAATAGGCTTCGCTGTCGTTTTCCCGCCGGCTGAAGGGCAGGATCTGCTCCACAATCTCCTTGGCCCGGGCTCCCGCTTTGTAGATCTCATCAATATCCTCGTAATATTCACTGCGGGGGCCCAGCCGTTCCCGCAGGAACTCGGAGTAGCCCATGATGGGGGTGAGCAGGTTGTTGAACTCGTGGGCGATGCCGCCGGCCAGGACGCCGATGGTCTGGAGCTTCTGATAATGGCGCACCTGCTCCCGGCTCTCCTGCAGCTCCTCCAGGGTGCGGTTGATGTCCTTGAGATACCGGGTTTCCATCTGGAGCTTCTGGCGGTTCTTTTGGAGGCGGTAGATCACGGCCAGGCCCGCGGCCATTACGGCCAGGATGGCCGTCACCAGCAGGCCGAACTGCCCCAGGTTGGCGTTGACGGGCTGCAGGGCCTCACGGTAGGGCATCACCACCGAGATATACCAGGATGTGCCCATGAGATTCATCCTGGAAAAGGCGGTGATCTCCTCCTCTGTGGGAAGGATATCCCCGGAATAGGACCGATAGATGGCGGTGCCTTCCTCATTGGCATACTGCTTCTCCAGCATCGCCCGGAGGCTGCTGTACTGTGGATCGCTCTCCAGGCCGGGGATGTCCCGGCAGGGGTTGAAGGCGATCATCTCCCCGTCGGGGTGCATGATCACCGTGCCCTCCTGATCCCGGACCACAATCTGCCCCACAGCGCGGATGTTGAGCGGCGCCACAAACTGGTCGTAAAGGTTCTCCAGGTCCATCACGCCCACCACTGTCCCCAGATATCCGCCGCTGTGGTAAACGTTGTTTACCAGGGTCATGCCGCAATGGCCGGGCCCCAGCTCAAAGACCGACCCGATGCCGTCCTCCCCTTCCTGCGCCAGCAAGTCCAGATGGAGGATGGATTCGTCAAAATCTTCCAGAAAGGGATACTGGTTGTACTCGAAGATCCGGTTCCCCTCCCGGTCCAGCAGGTAGACGCGGGAAAGGCCATGGGATTGGGAAATCATGTAGGAGACCAGGTACTCCTTAAGGCCCTGGGCCGCTCCGTCCCGGTAGTACCGCTGGAATTCCCCCGCAAAGCCCGGCGTCTTGACCAATATCTCCACATCCCGCAGCTGCTCCGAAAGATACAGGTCCAGGCTCTGGGAGACGGCGCGGGCGATGATCAGCAGATGCTGCTGCCGCTGCTGGATGACGGTTTCGGTGTATGTATTGTAGGTGGAAAACACGGCGTAGGCCAGAACGGTGAGGAGGACAGCCGCCAGGACGGCTGCCAAAAGCGCCTTGATCTTCTTTCTGCTCATGCCGCCCCCGCCTTCCTCAACCTGTTTTCCTTATCATATCATGTTTCAACGTCCGGCGGAAGCCCATCCGCCTTCCTTCCCCGGGAAATCCTATGGATTCAGCTCCCCGGAGCAGGACGGGCAGCGTGCGCCCCGGAACAGCGGCCGCTTCATATCCAAGGGATGCCGGCACAAAGGGCAGCGGTACAGGTTCTTTTCCAGGATCCAGGCCCCCAGCAGCATACACAGGCCCGCCACCCAGCTGCCCGCCACCACAAAGAACAGCCCCGTGACCACCGCGGCGGCACAGACCGGTTTGACCGCCTTCAGCGGCAGTTTCCATTTCATCCCTTTTCCTCCTTTTTAAAGCAGGGAGCGGGCTTTATCACCGGCCCGACGCCAACAACAATCCCGCTCCCGTTTCTTATTTTCTGTTGTCCGGCCCCCGGCCGGATGGGGCGTTTTTACGCAGCGGCCTTTTGTTCTCTGCGCTTCTTCAGATAGGGCTTTACCACGGGGCTCAGCAGCACGATGACGCAGATCAGCAGGATCACGCCGGTGATGGGCCGCAGGGCGATGTTGCCGAAGGCCTGCCACAGGTTGGCGCCATCCGCGATGGTGACGGCCCGGCGGAGGTTGGATTCACAGATGACGCCCAGGACCAGGCCCAGGATCATGGCCGAGCTGTTGAACTTGCAGGTGGCAAAGATGAAGCCCACCAGGCCCGAAATGGCCATGAGAATGACGTCCACAGCAGTGTTCTTGGTGGCATAGGCTCCAATGGTAGCCATCATGATGATGGTGGGGCCCAGGATGCTGTATGGAATCTTGAGGATCTTGACAAAAATCTTAGCAATAATGATGGCGGCAAAAACCATGATGATGTTGGACACAAACATGGAGGCGAAGGTGGCCGCCAGGAACTGGGGCTGCTCGATGAGGAGGAGGGGGCCCATGGTCACGCCCTTGAGCACCAGGGCGGACATCATCACCGCGGCCGCGTTGCCGCCGGGGATGCCCAGGGAAAGCAGGGGGACCATGGAGCCGCCGGTGGCGGCGTTGTTGCCGGTCTCAGGGGCGGCCACGCCGTCGATGCAGCCGGTGCCGAATTTTTCGGGGTGTTTGGAAAGCTTGACCTCGGTGGAGTAGCAGAGGAAAGCGGCGATGGTGGCGCCCGCGCCGGGGAGAATACCCACGATGGTGCCCAGGACGGCGCAACGGGCGATCACCCATTTTACCGACAGGATCTCCCTTATGCTGGGCATTTTGGCGGACATGGAGCCGCTGCCGTCTACCGCGGTGAGCTTGGATGGCTTGTTGGTCTGCTTGAGGACTTCAGCCACGGCGAAAAAGCCGATCATCACCGGGATCATCTCGATGCCGGAGGTGAGAAACCGGGTGCCGAAGGTCATCCGGGGCACGCCCAGCAGGGGGTCCAGGCCGATGCAGGCCAGCACCAGGCCCAGGACGCCGGAGATGAGGGTACGGCAGATGTTGTCGGTCTCCAGGCTGGTGAGGATGGACAGGCCCATGAAGGAAACGGCAAAGAGCTCTGCAGGGCCGAAGCTAAGTGCGATCTGGGTCAGCTGGGGGCTGAGCAGGAGCATGCAGATTGCGGAAAACATGCCGCCGATGGCGGAGCAGATCAGCTGGATGCCCAGGGCCTTGCCCGCCTCTCCCCGCTGGGCCATGGGGTAGCCGTCATAGGTGGTGGGGGCACTGGAGGGTACGCCGGGGATCTTGAAGAGGATTGCGGTCATCCCGCCGCCGGTGATGGAGGCGCAGTAGGTGGCCACCAGGAAGGCGATGGCGCTGACCGGATCCATGGTGTAGGTAAAGGTGATGCCCAGGGTGACGGCCATGGTGGCGCTGACGCCGGGCAGGGCGCCAAAGATGGTGCCCAGGAAAACCGCCAGGATGATGAGCAGGAACATCTTGGGTGCAAAGACCACCGACATACCGCTGGCTAACAATTCAAACATAGTTGTTCCTCCTTTCTATATCCTGGGAACCAGGGATTCCACAAACAGGGCGAAGTCCCGCAGGAAGGGCACCTGGCCCCGGGGAAGCATGACGCCCAGGAGGACCGCAAAGCCTATGTAGAGGATGAGGGTGATGACCAGAGCGGACCCGATAAGGATCAGGGGGCGGCGTTCCCCCAGCAGGATGCCATAGGCCACGAGAAAGACAACGCTGGTGACCATGAAGCCGATGGGCTCGTACATCAGGGCCATCGTCATTACCATCACCATGCCAAAGAACAGCTTGCCCCGGAAAAAGTTTATGGTCTGTGTCCCCAGGCTGCCGAAAGCCGCGGCAATCTCCTGCCGGGGGTTGTTCTTGAAGTACTTGAAAATATTCCAGCAAAGGGCGATCATGAGGATTACCAGCAGGCCCTGGGGCCACTGCTCGGCCCCCAGTTC
>JAEXZK010000134.1 GCA_023451415.1 Bacillota bacterium
GCCTTCGTGAAAGGAATTTTCGTCAAAGACGACCCCGATCTGCTCCCGAGCCTCGGGCGGGAGGGCCGCTGCTTCCCTGCCAAGAACCTCGATGCTCCCGCTGTCGGGGGCGGCCAACCCCAGGCAGAGGCGCATGGTCGTGGTCTTACCCGCGCCGTTGGAGCCCACCAGGCCCATGATAGCACCCTTGGGCAACTCCAGGTCCAGGCCTTGAAGCGAGAATCCGCCGTAGTTCTTGGTAACGCCCTTGAGGCGGAGATTGAGTCCGTCGTTCATCATGATTCCTCCTTGTACAGCTCCTCCAGGAGCCGCGCTGTTTCCTGATATGAGATACTTCCGGTCCTGGCGGCGTCCACCGCCGCTGCCAGATATTCCCGAACCCTGGCCAGATGCTCCTCTCGGAAGGCCCCGGGGTCCGCCCCGGCCACAAAGCAGCCCTTTCCGACCACTGTTTCAATGAACCCCGCCTGCTCCAGCTCCTCATAGGCCCGCTTGGTGGTAATGACGCTGATGCACAGGTCCCTGGCCAGCTGGCGCATGGAGGGGAGCGGGTCCCCCTGGCGGAGGGCCCCGGAGATGATCTGGGCTTTGACCTGGGCGGCGATCTGTTCATAAATGGGCTTGGGGCTGGAGTTGCTGAGGAGAATATCCAATTCGTCGCCTCCAAACTGTATATATCGTATATATACAGTATCACACATGATTTTGCTTGTCAAGGCCTCTAAAGCAAAAAGCCCCGGCAAATTATTTACCAGGAGAAAGCCCGGCGCCTGCCTCCCCGTTCGCCGGCGATGATAACCCGGTTCCGCGGCTTGATCGGCGGGGAAAGGGCGGAAGCCGGCTTTTGGGGGCTTTACCTGCAAAGCCGGCAGTTATGAACAGCGCCGCTCCCGCTCCGTGGAGCATACTCCCGCCCTGTAAGGGGCCAAACGAATCGATGACTGAAAGGCGACTGGAACATGGCAAATCCCCCCTGGCGCAGCTTCTTTTCGCTGCGCCAGGGGGGGATGCGTCTGTGGGTTTTCCAGGACGGTTCATGGCCCTGGAGCATTTTTACTGCTTATTACGGGCGGAAGCCTTTGAGCAGGTTGATGACCATGCGGGAGAAGCGTACCCGGTCCGCACCCAGGGCCACCTGACAGTTCCGGGGCTTATCAGGGTAGGCCCGGGTGTCGCAGAGGGTGGCTCCGTCGGCAAAGCCGCCGCTGATGTCCACATCCACCCGCATCATCCGCACATCCCGGAGGACCTGGGGATCGATGAGGTAAGCCACAGCCAGGGCGTCGTGGATGGGGGCGGAATCAGGCAGGTCCTGGGGCTGGTAGGCGTTGTAGGCCTCGATGCGCTGGTCCAGCATATCGGCCACGGCGACGGTGAGCGGGCTGCCAAAGTCCCGCAGCTCCCGACTGTCCTCCTTGGTGAAATTGGCCTGATGGGTGGCGTCCAGGGGCACCATGGTGGTGGGGACACCGCTGGTGAGGACGATCTGGGCGGCCTCGGGGTCGGCCCAGATATTGAATTCCGCAGCCGAGGTGGAGTTGAACACCTTAAAGCCGCCGCCCATGAACACGATCTCCTTGATCTTCCCGCAGATGGCGGGCTGGATGCGCATGGCCATGGCGATGTTGGTGAGGGGGCCTGTGGGCACCAGGGTGATATCCCCTTCCGATTTCATCAGGGTATCCACCAGGTAAAAGACCGCGTGCTCCGGCTGCTCCACGGAGGTGGGGGCCGGGATGGGCAGGCAGTCATGATGGTATTCGATCCGCTCACCCCTGGCGTCCAGCTTGGCGTCGGTGACGCCGGTCATGCCGTTGTACCCGCCCCGCCGGCTGGGCAGCAGGGTGGACACCATGGAGGTGTGGCACCCCCGGTAGACGGGGACCTTGCTGCGGAGCAGGTCCACCACCCGCAGGGTGTTGTCGGTGGTGAACCCGATCTCCTTGTTCCCCGCCACAGTGGTGATGCCCAGCAGGTCCAGTGCCGGGGAAAGGGCAGCTGTCATAATGGCCACCGCGTCGTCAGAGCCGGTATCCACATCCAGAATCAACTTAATTTTGTCTGCCATGGCTTGTTCCTCCCATTTTATACAATTTGTATTATTTTAAATAAATACACTAAATCTGTTCCCGTTCCAACACCATCAAGTACATGGCGGCCATCATCTGCCGGGGGACGGCCATTGCCAACAGCTCCGGCTTAAAAAAGGTCTCGGCGTTCATCAAATACTGTTTGACCGCCTCCATGCAAAGCTGAAGGAGCACGCCGCTGGTGAGCTCCTTCAGGGCTTCTCCCAGCTTGGTGAGGGGGAGACGCTTCAGCGCCTCCAGGGCGGCCTCGGGGCCGCTCTCCCGCCGGGCGTCCGCCAAGCAGGTGCGCAGCGCCCCATTAAATTCCTCCACGGTATAAAGGCGGGTGGGGTCCAGTCCCAGTAGCTCCCCGGCCAGCTCCGCCGCTGTAAAGAGCAGCTCGCCGTACCCGCTTTCCCCTTCTCCCCGCCGGGAGAGGATATCGGTGACCCTGGCCTCCACCAGGCGCTCCACCTGGCTGCGGCCCACCTTGGGGAGAGAGTCGAAAACGCCCAGGCATATTTCGCTCATATCCTCTAGATACCGCTCCTCCAGGAGGCGCTTCTGTCCCGCCCGGAAAGCATAGGCGCGGCCGTCGCAGCGGCCCAGCACCTTGAGGGTGTCCAAATAACCCAGACGGATGTCCCGCCGGGACTGGCTCTTTTCAAAAATAAACATGCTGCCCAGGTCCCAATAGCTGCGGATGATGTGGACCGGGACGTCGGTGTGGGTGGGTCGGCGGATGCCGATGCCGTCGATGTCCACGGCGTAAACCTCGTCCACCGTGGGACGGGCACGGAGGGCCAGCTCCACCGGCAGCAGGTCATGATAGCCGCCGTCGATGTACTTTTTATCCCCGATCTCCTTGGGCCGGAAGGCGGGGAAACAGGAGGCGGACGCCATCATGTAGTCGGCCACCATCCCGGCGGGCATTTCTTCGGCAAAAAGCTCCACCGGTTTCAGGGTGTCCATGGCCACCGTCACCACGCCGTACCGGATGCCCGAGCCGCGCAGCTTGTCCTCATCCAGGATGCGGCGGATCTGCCCCTCCAGGGGGGAGGGGTCCACCCCGCCCTTTTGGACGATCTCCCGCACATAGGCCCGGTAGGCCTCCAGGACGCTGCCCGGCTGCCCTTCCTCCACCGGAGGCACGTCGGAAAGGACCAGGTCGTTGGACATGTTCTCCCACATCTCCACAGCTTCCGCATAGGAGCCCTGGGCCATCAGAGCCCCGTTGAGGGCCCCCACCGAGGTACCGGTGACCACATGGAAGTCCATCCCCAGTTCCCGGAAGGCCTGCCAGACGCCGATCTGGTAGGCCCCTTTGGCGCCGCCGCCGCCCAGGGCCACCGCCCGGCGGATGGGCTTCTCCTCTGGGGGCAGCAGCTTCTTTTTCAGCAGAGAGAGCATCGAACCCCTCCTTTTTATTCAAAAATCAGAGCCGGCTCAGCTCAATGGCGATCCTGGCGGCCTGGCGGGCGTTATTGTAGGCCAGCTGCAGGTTGGAGGCAAAGGATACCCCCTGGGTATAGTCCTTGATATGGGCCAGCAGAAAGGGTGTGGTGGCCTTGCCCCGGATTCCCTCAGCCTTAGCGGCGTCCAGAGCCCGTGTGATCACCTGCTCCATCTCATCATAATCCAGTTCATATTCCTTGGGGATGGGGTTGGCGATAACAGCCCCTCCCTCCAGGCCCAGGTCCCATTTGGTCCTGAGGATGCGGGCCGCCTCCGCGGGGTCCTTGGCATTGTAGTCCACGCCAAAGCCGGAGCGGCGGCAGTAAAACGCCGGGAAGTCATCGGTGTCCAGCCCCAGCACCGGCACCCCCATGGTCTCCAGATATTCCAAGGTCAGGCCGATGTCCAGGAGGGACTTGGCCCCTGCGCAAACCACCCCCACCGGGGTATGAGCAAGCTCCTGGAGGTCGGCGGAGATATCCATGGTGGTTTCGGCGCCCCGGTGGACGCCGCCGATGCCGCCGGTGGCAAAGATATGGATGCCTGCCTGGGCGGCAATGATCATGGTGGTGGCTACTGTGGTGGCTCCGGTCTGGCCGGTGGCCAGGTAGACGGCCACATCCCGGCGGCTGACCTTGCCCACATTTTCCGCCCGGCACATCAGCTCCAGCTCATCGACGCTGAGGCCCACTTTCAGCTGGCCGCCGATGATGGCCGTGGTGGCGGGGATTGCGCCCTCGGCCCGGACGACCTCCTCCACCTTGTGGGAAAACTCCACGTTCTCGGGGTAGGGCATGCCGTGGGAGAGGATGGTGCTCTCCAGGGCCACCACAGGCTTGCCCTGGGCAACAGCCTGTGCGATCTCCGGCTGAACAGACAGGTACTTGTTCATCGTTCATTACTTCCTTTTCTATCAGTATAGTAGGGGAACCGGTCCAGCACTGCCAGAACCGCCCGCTGGGTGATATGAGGGTTGATGGTGGCCCTGTGGGAGAGGGCCAGGGCCGACGCGCAGGTGGCAAAGGCCAGGGCCTCCTCCGGGGCCATGCCGCTGACATGGGCAAAGACCAGCGCACCCATAAAACAGTCCCCGGCGCCGGTGGCGTTGACCACCTCCTCCAGGGGGAAGGCAGGCATCCTGTGGGCCGCACCCCCTTCTTCCATGGCAAAGACGCCCTCCCGGCCAAGGCTGACCACCACCCGGCGGGCCCCCCGGTCCAGGATGTGCCGACAGGCTTCCTCCAGAGAGGCCTGGCTGCTGATCTCCATTCCGGCCAGCACCTGGGCCTCCAGGCGGTTGGGCTTGATGGTGTGGAAGCCCCGGAGCTCCCCCAGCAGCTTGCGGGCGTAGGCGGTGGACACCGGATCGACAAAAACCGGCACCCTGTCCCCATAGGCCCGGGCCACATGGTCCAGCACCTCCTGGGGGAGCCCGCAGTCCATGACAATAGCGGCGGCGCCCTCCAGCACCTCCCGGCGCTCCTCCAGGAACTCCACCGTCAGGCGCTGCAGCACCCGCATGTCCGAAAGCGCCACCGTCATCTCCCCATCCCGGTCATGGATGGAGAGATAGGTGCTGGAGGCATGGCCCGGCAC
>JAEXZK010000230.1 GCA_023451415.1 Bacillota bacterium
CGGAGCAGCTGGCCGCCTTCCGCACCTATGTGGAAAAGAAGGGCTAGGAGCTGTACGAAATCTGCGCCCCCATCTCAGAAGGGACCCAGGAGCTGGTGTATGCCATCGCCCGCAGGCTCCGGGAGCTGCCTCCCATCGTGGAGTACAAGCCCGAGCCGGTGCCTGAGGCCCAGCGGATGGCGGCGGTAAAGCGGAACCAGTTCGACATCAAGGTGGAGGACGGCATCTATGTGGTGGAGGCTGACTGGCTGATGTATGCCCTGGGCATGGTGGATATGGACGACTATGAGTCCCTCCAGTACTTCCAGCGGGTGCTGCGCCAGAGCGGCATCATCGATAAGCTGGAGGAGATGGGCATCCAGGAAGGCGACACAGTGAGCATCCTGGGGTTTGAATTTGACTATGTGCCATAAGAAGGAGCGCAGCAGATGACAGCACAGACGCAGCGGGCGGAGGAGCCCCGGATGATGAGCCCTTTGAATCTGGCCTTTGTGGGGGATGGGGTGTACGGCCTGCTGGTGCGGGAGCACCTGACCGCGGCGGGGAACATGCCGGTGGGCAGACTCCATCAGCGGGCGGTGGCCATGGTGTGCGCCAAGGCCCAGTCCGATGCGGTGGAGCTGCTTCTCCCCCTGCTGACCGCGGAGGAGGAGGCAGTTTATAAACGTGGGCGCAATGCTCATTCCGCCTCCATCCCCAAGCACGCGGATCCGGCCCAGTACCGGCGGGCAACCGGCCTGGAGGCCCTGTTTGGATTCCTATATCTTTCGGGACGGGAGGAGCGTATCCGGGAGCTTTTTGCCGTGGTCACTGCCGGCCCCGGAGAGAACGGCAGCGAAGCATGCTTACAAAATGAGGAGGCAGACAGAGATTGAAGAAGAAGTACACATTGCAGACCTTTGCGGTGGATGTCCTGTATGATATTGTGGGGAACACCCTGTTCTCCATTGGCTTGAGCTGTTTTGCGGCGCCCAAGGAGATCGCGCCAGGCGGCGTCTCGGGTATCGCGGTCATCGTCAATTACCTCACTGATATCCCGCTGGGTACCATTACGATGTGTCTGAACATCCCGCTGATCCTGCTGGCGTGGAGGTTTTTGGGCCGGGAATTTACCCTGAAGACCCTGAAAAGTGTCTTCATCCTTTCGGTCATCCTCAACTATGTCATGCCCTTTATTCCCGTCTACGGCGGTGACTATATCCTGTCCGCCCTTTTGGGCGGCGTGCTGATGGGCGCGGGCCTGTCGGCGGTGTTTATGCGCAACTCCACCACCGGCGGCACCGATATCCTCTCCCGCCTGATTCAGCTCAAGTTTCGTTCCGCCCCTATCGGCAAGACAATGCTGATGGTGGACGCCGTTATCCTGTGCACCTCTGTTTTTGTTTTTCATAACATCGAAGCCGGCCTTTATGGCCTCATCTGCATCTTTACGTCCGCCAAGACCCTGGACAGCATCCTTTTCGGCCTCAACACCGGCAAGGTGATTATGATCATCTCCGCAAAAGAAAAGGAGATCAGCCAGGCTATCATCGAGCAGATGGAGCGCGGCGTCACCTTCCTCAAGGCGGAGGGCGCCTATTCCCGACAGCCCAAGGACATGCTCCTATGCGCCATCCGCTCCCAGGAGTACCACAAGGTGAGCGAGATCGTCCGCGACCTGGACCCCAACGCCTTTGTCATTGTGGCCGAGGCCAGCGAGATCATGGGCGAGGGCTTCCGCTATATCACCGAGGATAAGGTGACCTGATATGGCAGAAGACGCAGACAGGGGAGAAAAGCGGCTGCCCGCCAGGCGGGGAGGAAAGAGGCTTTCCTTCCTGCTGTGGGCGGTACGTCTGGCGCCCCTTGGGGCCGTGGCCTGGGTGTGGGTCCGTTATGGGCACATCCTCAGGGAGATGACGGTGGAGGACATCCTGGCCTATGAGCCGGAGAACCTCCTGCTGGCGGCCGCAGGGCTGCTGGGGCTGTATGTGGTCAAATCGGTGACGGTGGTTTTTCCCCTCATCGTCCTTTATATCAGCGCGGGGGTTCTCTTCAGCCCTCCCTGGGCGGTGCTCCTCAACCTTCTGGGGCTTGCGCTGGCGGTCACGGTGCCCTATGGGCTGGGAAAGTTTTATGGCCGGGAATATGTGGAGCGGCTGGTGAGCCGGTACAAAAAAGGGAACCTTCTCCGGGAACTCCAGGGGGAAAGCGGGTTCTTTCTCTCCTATTTTACCCGTATCATCAA
Organism: Bacillota bacterium; assembly: GCA_023451415.1. Classification (GTDB taxonomy): domain Bacteria; phylum Bacillota; class Clostridia; order Oscillospirales; family Ruminococcaceae; genus Angelakisella. Next base: position 2,228 of record JAEXZK010000230.1, read on the forward strand.
TCTGCTCCCCGGGGACCTGGTCAGCATGCTGCTGGGAGCCATGAATATCGGTTACGGCAGGTATTTTTGCGGTTCATTACTGGGCCTCAGCCCCACGATGCTGGCGGCCACTTTTATGGGGATTTCCATCACCGACCCCTCTTCTCCCGGCTTCATCTTTTCCTGCGCCATAACGGTGGTTCTTTCGGCGGCTTCCGCCGTTCTCCACCGCCTGCGGCGGAACAAACAAAAAAATCAGCACCCTTGAGCCTTTATCAGGGGTGCTGATTTTGCTTTGTGTGCCGACCGGGCCCGGCCCTGCCGGGGAGAAGGGGGCCTGGGCATACGAAAGGATGGCCTCCCATGGTGAACCCGCGCCCAAAGCGGCCCTGCCTCCAGGGGACGGGAGATACGGATGGGAACGGTCACAGGTACAGGGCCATTTCACCCAGGGAATCAAAGACCCCGTGGGGCTGGATATCCGAATCCGCCAGATGCTCGGGCTTGGTCTCCCCCGAGAGGACCAGCAGGCCCTTGGCGCCGCCCCGGACCCCGGTGGCCACATCGGTGTAGAGCCGGTCCCCCACAAAGGCGGTGCGCTCCCGCCGGGCCCCGGTGGCCTCCAGGACCATCTCCACAGTCTCGGGGAAGGGCTTGCCCAGATACTTTGGCTGGCGGCCGGTGGAGAGGCTGATGAGGGCGCAGATGCTGCCGCAGTCAGGGATAAATCCATCCTCCGTGGGGCAGTTGACGTCCAGATGAGTGGCCAGAAATACGGCTCCCTGACGGAGGAAGGTACAGGCCCTCTCCAGCTTGTGGTAGGTGAGGGTGGTGTCAAAGCCCACCACCACCACGTCGGGGGCGTCCTCTACCAGGCAGATGCCCCCCCGGCGGAAGCTCTCCTCCAGCACAGGGGTGCCCAGGAGATAGACCCCGGCGCCTGGATAATGGCTTTTCAGGTAGCGGATGGTGACGTCCCCGGAGGTCATCACATCCGAGCGGGCCGCAGGGCAGTCCATGGCGGCCAGCTTTTTGATATAGGCCTCGGGGCTTTTGCTGGAGTTGTTGGTGAAGAAGAGGAACCGGCGGTCGGTGGCCCGCACCCGCTCCAAAAAGGCCAGGGAACCGTCCAGGATGCGGTCCCCCAGGTAAAAGGTACCGTCCATATCCAGGACAAAAAGTTCCACGTCTCTCAAAAGTTCCCGCTTGTCCATAAGCCCCTCCTGACGCATTGTCACATGTTCTTTGTACAGTTTACCATGGAGGCTGGGGGCTTGT
>JAEXZK010000256.1 GCA_023451415.1 Bacillota bacterium
GGAGAACGGCTCCCTCCAGCTCATGGAAGCGGTCCGGGACGGGGAGGAACTGGTGGTCTCCACCTCCCATCTGGGGAGCTATGTGGCCTCCAGCCTGCCCTTGACCTAATGAAAACGATGCTCCCTCCCCCTCGCTTGAGAAGGGGAGGGAGCTTTCCTGTTGCATATAGCTTTGGCGCATGGGGCGGCCGGCCTTGCTGGCGGGGGTAAAGAAGCCTTCCCTTCAAAAATCGGGGGAAGGGGAGCTGCCCGCAAGAAGCTTTGGAGGATGGGAGAGCGCCGCTGCAAAGGCATCTGCCCGTTTGCGGGCTGTGGAGCGGGAGATGCGGGTTGAAAGTTTTCCGGCGCTCCTTGAGAGGCCTGCCGGTGCAAGGCCCTTTCAGAGCTTGGTCATCGGGGAAAAACTTACAGTGATTTTACCGTTCCCTGGTATAGCGGAAAGGACTCCTCTGGTACAATGGAAGCGCACCAAAGATAAAAAGAAAACAACTGGAGGAACCAACATGAAATTCAGACAAACCCTGGCCGCATTGACCGCGGCTCTCCTTCTGCTTTGCGCCCTGGCCGGATGCAGCCAGCCGGCAGCGGCGCCCAGCACATCCCCGGCCGCCGATGCCCCCGCGGTATCTTCCCAGCCCCAGCAGGAGCCCCAGGACAGCGCCAAGCCCCTTAAATATGTATTCCTCTTTATCGGAGACGGCATGAGCTATCCCCAGTTCCAGGCTGCGGCTGACTACCTGGGCGCGGTGGCTGATCCCGCCCCCGATATCCTGAAGGGCGGCAGGAACCTCAGCTTTATGGAGTTCCCGGTGGCGGGTTCGGCTTCCACCTTCGACTCTACCTCCTTTGCTCCCGACTCCGCCTCCACCGCAACCTCCATCGCCACCGGCTACAAAACGCACAGCGGCGTCATCAACATGGACGAGACCAAAACCAAAGCCTACGAGACCATTGCCGAAAAGCTGAAAAACCAGCTGGGCTACAAGATCGGCATTATCTCCACCGTCAACCTCAACCATGCCACCCCCGCGGCATTTTATGCCCATCAGGCAAGCCGCAACAGCTACTATGAGATCAGCGAAGAACTGATTGCCAGCGGGTTTGACTACTTTGCAGGCGGCGGCCTGAAGCAGACCACCGGCGCTGACAAGGACAAGACCGACAGCTACGAGCTGGCCCGGCAGGGCGGCTACAAGGTCGTTATGACCCAAGCTGAGGCCGAAGCCCTCACCGCCGCCGACGGCAAAGCCATCATCATCGGCGAAACCCTGGCCGACAGCGACTCCCTCTCTTACGACAACGACCGCTCCGGTGACGAGTGGGCCCTGTCCGATTATGTCCGCAAGGGCATCGAGGTCCTGGATAACGACACCGGCTTCTTCATGATGGTGGAGGGCGGTAAGATCGACTGGGCCTGCCACGCCAACGACGCAGGCTCCACCATTGCCGATACCATCGCCATGGCCGACGCCGTGGATGTGGCGATGGAGTTCTATGCCCAGCACCCCGACGAGACCCTGATCCTGGTCACCGGCGACCATGAGACCGGCGGTCTGACCATCGGCTACGCCGGCACCGACTACGATACCTACCTCCAGAATATTGCAAACCAGAAGCTTTCCTACGCCAGATACGACACTGATTTTGTGGCCAAATACAAGGAGGAGAACACCCCCTTCGAGACCGTTCTCCAGGATGTGAAGGCCAACTTCGGACTGATGACCAAGGATGATCCCGATGCTTCCGAAAACAGCAAACTGGTCCTCACCGATTACGAATACGGCCTGCTGAAGGCGGCTTACGACAAGACCATGAGCGCCTCTGATGCCGATCCCACCCAGGCTGAGTACGTCCTCTACGGCAGCTACGAACCCCTGTCCGTGACCATCACCCATCTGCTCAACAACAAGTCGGGCATCAACTTTGCCTCCTATGCCCACACCGGCCTGCCTGTGGCCGTCTTTGCCCAGGGAAACGGTCAGGAGCTGTTCAAGGGCTTCTATGACAACACCGAGATTTACACCAAGATGGCCCAGCTGCTTGACGTAAAATAAGCCGTAATAGAAAATGAAAGATTACATTCTGAGGAAGCTCCTGAACCGGGGCTTCCTCCCCGTTACGGTCAGCTGCCTGATCCTGGCCGTTCTGGCCCTCCTGCCCACCGGCTTTGAAGGCGCTTGGCGGTATCAGGGGTCCAGCCACTGTGCCGCCAGGGTGCTGTCGGTCAACAATGACAGCATCGTGGATACCGGCCTCATCCGCTCCGGCGAACAGACCTGTGCCTTGGAGCTGCTGGGGGGGCCCTTTCAGGGACGGACCGTCCAGGGCTACAACCTCCTGAACGGCTCACTGGAGTCGGACAAAATTTTTGTCCCGGGGGATAAGGCCCTGGTCCTGGTCAGCCACGCCGGAGGGGAAATCCTGTCGGTAAACATGATCGACCATTACCGCATCGGCTATGAGCTGCTGCTGGGGCTTATCTTTGCCGCTGTGCTGGTGCTCTTCGCCGGCAGGACTGGGCTGAGGGCTGTGCTCTCCTTTGCCCTGACGGTGATGATGGTCTGGAAGGTGCTCGTCCCTCTGTATCTCCGCGGATGGCCGCCGGTGGCTGTGGGCCTGGGCATCGTGGTGATCCTCACGGTGCTTATCATCTCTTTGGTCTACGGTTTTGACCGCCGGGCCCTGGCCGCCACTGGCGGGGCCTCCGCCGGGCTGCTGGTCACCTGCCTGCTGGGGGCGGTTTTCACCGGCCTGTTCCAGATCCATGGCGCGGTGATGTCCTACTCCGAGAGCCTTCTGTACAGCGGGTATCAGTATCTGGACCTGACCAGCATCTTTACCGCCAGCATTTTTATCGGGTCCTCCGGAGCGGTGATGGATCTGTCGGTGGACATCACCTCGGCGGTGTACGAGGTGGTGCAGAAAAAGCCGGATATTGGCTGGCGGGAGGCTGCGGCCTCAGGTTTTAATGTGGGGCGGGCGGCCATGGGCACCATGACCACCACCCTGCTGCTGGCTTATTCCGGAGGGTATGTGGCTCTCCTTATGGTCTTTATGGCCCAGGGCACCCCGCTTTACAACATCCTTAACTACAAATATGTGTCTGGGGAAATATTGGACACCATTGTAGGCAGCTTCGGCCTGGTGACCGTGGCGCCTTTGACGGCCATCACCAGCGGACTTTTCCTTACCCGCCGGAAGGCATAAAAGCATAAGACCCATATAAAAACTCCCCGCCGAGGAATAAATCTCAGCGGGGAGTTTTGTTTATTTGATGCTGCGAAGATGAAGGTAGACGGTGTTTTTACTGATCCCCAAAAATTTAGCCGCTTTTGGGACGCTGTCCTTGAGATTAAAAAGCCCCCGTTCCGCCAGGATGCGGACAATTTCCTTGTGCTTGCAGTTGGCGGGGACTGCGGTGTTGGCGAATACCTCCTCCCGGACTTGGCAGACGATTTGCTCCACCAATTCATCTGAGTTGTCCGAAAAGGTTTCGGGACGCAGATCATCCTCCGAAGACTCCGAGGGCGCGGTAAAGTTTTGCAGAATGGTGGAAAAGGCGGTGCTGAGATAAAAATTAATGCAGAGCAGGCCGATAATCCGCCCCTGCTCCCCACGGATGGTAATTGTGGTGGATTTGAGGGGCTCTCCCCGCTTGTTTTTGCTGAAATAGGTGATGTCCGCACAGTCTTCCGGCTGCTGGCGGATCTGCGCCAGCATGGACAGGGCCAGGTCAGTGATGGGCGCACCCTCGTTCCGGCCGGTGTGGTAACCATTGATTACTTTGATAGCGGCATGGTTGCAGTCCTCCAGGCTGTGAAGGACGATCTCATACCCATCGCCCAAATAGTGGGACAGGCCCTCCACCAGGCCTTTATAGCTCTCCAGGACCATTCGGTCAGTCCGGGTCAGCTTAACATTGAATTCTTCCAGCGGCACCGGGGCACCTCTTTCCTGTGGAAATTTTTTCATATGATTATTATACAGGCAAAGAGCGAAGTGTGCAATACTTTTGCGTTGTGCAATGAACTGAATTTCATTTTTTAAGGGATAGATTATATGCTGTGCGCCTAAAATTTGTTCATTATTTTAATTTTTTGTGATTTTATGACAAGTTATAAATGGAATTTTCTACATTTAATATTATAAAATTCATTGGCTGAACTATATTTTATTAATATAATTATATTACAGTCAGATGTGCATCAAAAGACAATCCAAACAGCAGAAAGGATGATCCATTTGTTAACAACAGTTGAAACCTCCTGCGCGCCCGCCGCTATTGGCCCGTACAGCCAAGCCGTCGCCGTAGGGGACATGCTTTACACCTCTGGTCAGATCCCTCTGGACCCCGAAAAGGGAACGGTGGTCGCAGGCGGCATCGCCCAGCAGGCCGAGCAAGTCCTGAAAAACCTGGCCCAAGTGTTGAAGGCAGGAGGGGCAGACCTGGCCACAGTAGTTAAAACAACCTGCTTTTTGGCAGATATGAAAGACTTTGCGCAGTTCAACGAAGTGTATGCCCGTTACTTTACCCATGGACCGGCACGTTCCTGCGTGGCTGTGAGGGACCTGCCCAAGGGCGTACTGGTAGAGGTGGAAGCCATTGCTCTCCGTCAATGAGGCGAGTGGTGGGGTAGTATTTTTCAATGACGAAAGGAGTATGCAACATGAAGAAGCTTAACCCGACAATCAAGGTCCTTATCGGTCTGATCCTTGGCCTGATCGTGGGCCTGATCTTTGGTGAAAAGGCCGCAATCCTCCAGCCCATAGGTGATATCTTCCTCAATCTGATCAAGATGTTGGTCATCCCTCTGGTTATGTGCAGCATTATAAACTCCACCTCCAATATGAAGGACATCAAGATTATGGGCCGCGTGGGCGGCAAGACCGTGGCCCTGTATGTTATCACCACCGCAGTCTCTGCGGCCATCGCCATCGTAATCGGCATGGCTGTTAAGGTGGGCCAGGGTGTGAGCATTGTGGAGACTGCCGAGGCCGTCAGCGCAGAGGCACCCACAATTTTGGGTGTGCTGAAAGGGATGGTCCCCAGCAACATTTTTGCCGCCATGGCAAACTTTGAGACCCTTCCCTGCATCGTCTTTTCCATCTTCTTTGGTGTTGCCATTGTTATGTTGGGCGATGTAGCGGCGCCTGTAAAGGCAGTGATCTCCAGCGCGGCGGAAATCATGTACAAGATGGTGGGCATCGTGGTCAAAATCGCCCCTCTGGGCGTATTCGCCCTGATTGCCAGCGGCATTGGCCAGAACGGCCCCGAAATCTTTACCGCCCTGGGCGTGTTCTGCATCCTCCACTATGTCTGCGGCGCTGTTGTGATTGTGCTTTACATCATTCTTGTCAAGATGGGCAGCGGTATCCCCGTGGGGCAGTTCATTAAATCTGCGACCCGGGTCTTTATCACAGCCTTTACCACCCGGAGCAGTGCTGCCACCCTGCCTGTCACCATCAAGACCTCTGTGGAAGAACTCAAAATCGACCGCACCATCGCGGAGTTCACTCTCCCCATCGGCTGCACCATCAACATGAACGGCAATGCCATCGCCATGGCCCTGAGCGCTGTTCTGGCTTCCTTCATCTACAATTCTCCCCTGAGCTTCAGCCAGATCGCCCTGGCCATTGTCATCGCCACTGTTTCCAGCATCGGCATGCCCGGCGTCCCCAACTCCGGCATGGTATTCAATATTTTCCTCTTTACCTCCCTGGGCTTCCCCGCCGGTTCTCTTATCGCCATGATTGCCAGTGTGGAGAGCCTCACCGATATGCTGTGCACCGCCCTCAATGTTAC
>JAEXZK010000298.1 GCA_023451415.1 Bacillota bacterium
TTGACGATAAGCGCAAGGTGGTTGATATTCTCATATCACAAATTGACGCTACCAGTGAGGAAGTTGTAATCCACTGGAAAATCTAAATTCTTTCACTTGGCATTATGCCTTTGTAAAAAATAGTTTATGTTTTTCCATATAAACATTATAGCACATCTCGGAAGGCTGTGCTATAATAACCGCATAGCGATTAGCATAAAGATGGCCAAGACAGCACCCCTTTTCAAGACAGCCCCCCCTTTATAGTATCCCGCTGCGCGGATGCGCTGCAATAACAGCGGATGGGCTGCATCCCCGGGCCGGGTTGCCGGGCGCCCCTGCCTGTACCGGCGTGGCCGCCGCCCTGTGATACTATTTCGCTGAGGACAGGATAGCCGCTTTGCGGCTGCTGTTTTGTTATGCAAAAGCGCAGCAAGATGGCCATGGGCTGCCTTTGACGGACGCGGCCTTGAGATTTAACCGCGTGTGCCAAATGGCCTATGAAATCTTGTGCCCCTGCCCACGCGCCTGGGATGACCAATGACGCCACCGGCCGCTATCATTAAGTTTAAGGAGAAGCATCATGGACTGGACTGACCTGCAAATTATTGTCCCCACCCGGAAAACTGACGAGGCGGCTGCCATCGCTCAGATGGCCTCCCCCGGCGGCATCCAGATCGAGGACTATTCCGATATGCTGGAGATGGTGCCTGAGATCGCCCACATCGACCTGATCGACGAGGAGCTGCTGGCCCGGAACCGGGAAAACAGCATCATCCACATCTACCTGCCCCCTGACCAGAACCCCGCCGAGACCCTGGCATACCTGACGGGGCAGATGAAGGCGGCGGATATCCCCCACGCCGTGGCGACCTCCAGCCTGCGGGAGGAGGAGTGGGCCACCGCCTGGAAGAACTATTATCATCCCACCAAGATCGGGGAGCAGCTGGTGGTCTGCCCCACCTGGGAGGAGTATGCCCCTGGGCCCGGGGAACTGGTTCTCCGTCTGGACCCGGGCATGGCCTTCGGCACCGGCACCCACCACACCACCCGGCTCTGCTGCCGCCTGCTGGAGGAGACCGTCCGGCCCGGGGACAGCATCCTGGACATGGGGACAGGGAGCGGCATCCTTTCCATTGCTTCCCTGATGCTGGGCGCCAAGCGGGCCGTGGGGGTGGATATCGACCCGGTGGCCGTGCGCACCGCCGCGGAAAACGCTGCACTCAACGGCTATGAGGAGCCTGCCTTTACCGCCCTGGCGGGGGACCTTGTGAGAGACCGCACCCTGGCGGGAAAGGTGGGGGAGGGCTACGATGTCATTGCCGCCAACATCGTGGCGGATGTCATCATCGCCATCGCCCCGGCCTTCCCCCGCCATCTGAAAGCGGGAGGCAGGGTGGTGGCCTCGGGGATCATCCTGCCCCGTAAGGAGGAGGTCCTGGCCGCTCTGGAAGAAGTGGGCCTTGCCATTGACAAGGTGGAGGAGCAGGAGGGCTGGTGCGCTGTTGCCGCCGTCCTGCCGCAGCAGTAAGACAAAAAGACCGGGAGGCTCCTGATGCCCAGATTTTTTACTGATAATATCGCCGGAGACGCCGCCCTCATCGTGGGGGAGGACGCCAGGCATATCGCCCTTTCCCTGCGGTGCAGGCCGGGAGAAGAATTGACCTTGTGCGACGGCCATGGCGCCGATTACCGCTGCCGCATCACCGGCGTAAGCGAAAAAGAGGTGGCCCTGGAGGTCCTTTCCTCCGGTCCCAGCCGGGGGGAGCCCCCGGTGCGGATCACCCTCTATCAGGCCATGCCCAAGGGGGACAAGCTGGAGCTCATCGTCCAGAAGGCGGTGGAGCTGGGAGCGGCGGAGATCGTGCCGGTCCTCACCAGCCGGTGCATCTCCCGGCCCGACCCCAGGACCATGGAAAAGAAGCGGGAGCGGCTCCAGAAAATTGCTTTGGAGGCCGCCAAGCAGTCGGGCCGCGGGATGATCCCAAGGGTGGGTCCCCTCCTTTCCTGGAAGGAGGCCCTGGAGGGGATGAACCGGGATCAGCTGGCAATACTTTTTTATGAAGAAGCCAGGGAGCCCCTGGGCCCCCTGCTCCGCTCCCGCCCGGCGAGCGTCTCCCTCCTCATCGGCTCGGAAGGAGGCTTTTCCCCGGAGGAGGCCCGGGAGGCGGAGGAACGGGGCCTGCGGCCCTGCACCATGGGCCCCCGCATTCTGCGGTGCGAGACCGCGCCCTTGTATGCCCTGTCCGCCATCACCTATTCTTATGAAAATCAGGAGGAAACACAGACTTGAATCACTCCAGAAAACTGCTGGCTGCTTTGCTGGCTTTATCCATCCTGGCCGCCGGATGCGGGCGGGACTCCTCGGGGAACGTCACCTCCCACGAGGAGTCCATCTCTTCCTCCGCGCCGTCGGAATCCGTGGAGAGTTCCTCCTCTCAGGAGGAGCCTTCCTCCGCTGTGGACAAGGAGGACTGGCGCCTGCGCCTGGTCAACCCCACCCACGCACTGGAAAAAGAACTGGATATTGAACTGACCGAGATTGGCGGCTACAAATTCGACGCCCGGATTGCCGACGCCGTAAACGCCCTGCTGGCGGCGGCCCAGGAGGATGGCGTCAGCTTGGCTATCATTTCGGGCTACCGCACCATGGACC
>JAEXZK010000028.1 GCA_023451415.1 Bacillota bacterium
CCCCCCCCCCCCCCCCCCCCCCCCCCCCCCCCCCCCCCCGCTGCGGATCAGCTCGGGGCCGGAAGGCACCAAGGCCCTCTTTGACTTCAAGTAACTGCATACTTCCGCCGCACAACAGGGTGTGGCAGAGATTTAGCAATAAGGCTAAAGCGATATTTTGGTATCGCTTTGGTCTTTTTGTGTTTTTCAGGGATTTTCAGCGGCAGAGAAAGGCAGGCGACAGGGATGGCGGACCTCCTCAGCGTGGGCATCGATATCGGCACCTCCACCACCCAGGTCATCTTCAGCAGGCTGGAGCTGGAGAACACCTCCGGCTACTTCTCCGTCCCCCATGTGTCCATTGTGGACAAGGAAGTGGTGTACAAGAGCGACATCCACTTCACCCCCCTGCGCACCGCCAGCCTGATCGACGCCGACAAGGTGCGGGACATCGTCGCCGGGGAGTTTGCAAAGGCGGGCTACGCCCCCGCCGACACCGGTACCGGGGCGGTGATCATCACCGGGGAATCGGCCCGGAAGGAAAACGCCGGCGCGGTGCTGGAGCGCCTCAGCGGCTTTGCAGGGGACTTTGTGGTCTCCACCGCGGGGCCCGACCTGGAGGCCATCATCGCAGGCAAGGGCAGTGGCGCCTGGCAGTACAGCCTGGACAACGGCTGCGCCGCCGTCAACCTGGATATCGGCGGCGGCACCACCAATGTGGTCCTTTTCGACGGCGGGGACGTGGCCGCCAAGGGCTGTGTGGATATCGGCGGCAGGCTCATCCGTCTTTCCCCCGGCCTGACAGTGGAAAAGATAAGCCCCGCGGCGGCCCTGGCGGCCCGGGAGGCGGGGGCGGCCCTGGAAGAAGGGCGGCAGGCCGACCCGGGGGAGCTGAAAAAGGTCACCGACGTCTTTGCACGGCTGCTGGAGGAGCTGATGGGCCTGCGGCCCCAGAGCCCCCTGCTCCGGCAGCTCCAGACCCCGGGGAGCACCTGGTTCCAGCCCGGGCGTCCGGTGGAGAGGGTCTGCTTCTCCGGGGGCGTGGCGGACCACATCTACCGGGAGGGGGGCGACCCCTTCCGGTATGGGGACATCGGCCCCCTCCTGGGGCAGAGCATCCGGGAGAGCGGGGTTTTCCACCGCCTGCGGGTGCTGGAGGCCCGGGAGACCATCCGGGCCACAGTGGTGGGGGCGGGCACCTACGCCACCTCCATCTCGGGGAGCACCATTTTCTACACCGGGGAGATTTTCCCCCTGAAGAACGTCCCGGTCCTCAAGCTGAGCGCCCGGGAGCAGGAGGAGGCCTTCCGGGGGGACAGGGCGGCCCTGGAGGCCCGGGTGCGGTGGTTCCTGGAGCAGTGCGGCTCGGACAGGATGATCCTGGCCCTCCCCGGCAAGGCGGACCCGGGCTACGGGGAACTCTGCGCAGTGGCGTCGGCCATCGCCGGGGCCCTGGACGAGGCCCTGCCCCGGGGGGAGCCCATCCTCATCGTGGTGGAGCACGATATGGCCAAGGCCCTGGGCCAGGCGGTGGAGGCCCTCACCGGCAGCCGCCGGGCGGTGGCCGCCATCGACAGCATCAAGGTGGAACAAAATGATTACGTGGACATGGGCCGCCCCCTGATGGACGGCATGGTCATCCCCGTGGTGGTCAAGACCCTGATATTCGGCTAGGATCTGCGGCAGAAACGGCGGGAGCCGCCCGCCCCTTGCGGGAAAAGACGGTATTTCTGATTTTGTATCATTTTGCAGGGCAGGGCTGCCAAAGCGGCCATGCAGCCCGGGACGGCCCGGGGATATGAGCGCCCGCCCGTGGAAGGAGCGGGCACGCGCAAGACAGCCGGAACGGTTGTTTTTTGGAACGACCCTGGAAACAAGGAGGAGATAGCCTTGAGATTACAGACCGTACTTTCCGGTCAGACCTTCGCCTTCGGCTCGGTGAAGGAGGTGCTGGCCAAAGCCAACGAGGAGAAATCCGGCGACATCCTGGCGGGGGTGGCCGCCGCCTCGGGCCTGGAGCGGATCGCCGCCAAGGAGGTGCTCAGCCGCCTGCTTCTCAGCGACCTGCGGGAGAACCCGGCGGTCCCCTACGAGGACGACGACGTCACCCGGATCATCCAGGACGCGGTGGACCCCCAGGTCTACAGCCGCATCCGGGGCTGGTCGGTGGCCGAGCTGCGGGAATACATACTGGACTACGGCACCGCCGAGGAGGACATCCGGGAGCTGAGCCGGGGCCTCACCAGCGAGATGATCGCCGGGGTCTGCAAGCTGATGAGCAACATGGACCTAGTTTACGCCGCCAACAAGGTGCGGGTGCCCGCCCACTGCAACACCACCATCGGCCTGCGGGGGACCCTGGCCACCCGCCTCCAGCCCAACCACTCCACCGACAACGTGGAGGGGATTACAGCATCCCTTTTTGAGGGGCTCAGCTACGGCTGCGGGGACGCCCTCATCGGCCTCAACCCCGTAAATGATACGGTGGCCAGCCTCTCCGAGGTGCTCAAACGCTTTGACGAGGTGAAGCGCCGCTTTGAAATCCCCACCCAGATCTGCGTCCTGGGGCACATCACCACCCAGATCGAGGCGGTGAAGAAGGGCGCTCCCACCGATATGATCTTCCAGTCCATCGCCGGCAGCCAGAAGGGGAACAGCGCCTTCGGCTTTACCACCGAGACGGTGCGGGAGGCCCAGGAACTGCTGCGGCAGAAGGGCACCGGCCAGGGCCCCAACGTCATGTACTTTGAGACCGGCCAGGGCTCGGAGCTTTCCTCCGAGGCCCACTACGGCGCCGACCAGGTGACCATGGAGGCCCGGTGCTACGGCTACGCCAAGGCCTTCCAGCCCTTTATGGTCAACACGGTGGTGGGCTTCATCGGCCCCGAGTACCTCTACGACAGCCGCCAGGTGATCCGGGCGGGGCTGGAGGACCACTTTATGGCCAAGCTCACCGGCATCCCCATGGGGTGCGACTGCTGCTACACCAACCACATGATGGCCGACCAGAACGACATCGAGAACCTGGCCATCCTTCTGGGAGCCTCGGGCGTCAACTACATCCTGGGCGTGCCCACCAGCGACGACGTGATGCTCAACTACCAGACCAACGCCTACCATGACGCGGCCACTGTCCGGGAGATCCTGGGACTGCGGCCCATCCGGGAGTTTGACCAGTGGCTGGAAAAGATGGGGATCAGCGAAAACGGGAAGCTGACCAAATGGGCCGGCGATCCCACCATCTTTACAGCGGGGAAGGGGTGAAGTGTAAACAATGATGGATGAAAAACTCATTGCCCAGATCGTAAGCGAGGTGTTGGCCCAGCTGGAGCGGTCGGGACGCCTGGAAGGGGGACCGTCCCCCTGTGGGGCGGAAGGACCCCCGGCGGAGGACCGCCCCCCCGAGGACATCGCCTCCCCCCAGGCAAAGGCGGTACCCCTTTTGAAAAACCCTCAGGATCCCGAGGCC
>JAEXZK010000120.1 GCA_023451415.1 Bacillota bacterium
ATCATTGGCCATTGAGGCGCTTGTCGCCTTGGCCATAGCCGGTATAATAACCGCTTTGCGGTTATTATACCATAAGAAAACCCCGGCGCACAGTGCGCCGGGGTTTTCTGTCGCAAAAGCGGTCTTATTTGTTGACAACGTTGACAGGGTTGCCGGCCAGGAAAGCCTTGAGGTTGTCCACGGCCATGTCCATAATCCGCTGACGGGGCTCCTTGGCGGCCCAGGAGATGTGGGGGGTGATGATGCAGTTCTTGGCCTTCAGCAGGGGGTTGTCTCCCTTGATGGGCTCGGTGGAAACCACATCCAGACCGGCGGCGTACACCTTGCCGGAATTGAGGGCGTCGGCCAGATCCTGCTCCACGATCAGGGGACCGCGGGAGTTGTTGAGGATGATGACGCCGTCCTTCATCTTGGCGATGGTGTCCTTGTTGATGATGCCCTCGGTCTCGGGGAACAGGGGGCAGTGGAGGGCGATGACGTCGGAGGTGGACAGCAGGGTGTCCAGATCCACATACTCGGCGATGGCCTTGCCGGAGTCGTTGGGGTAGGCGTCATAAGCCAGCACCTTCATGCCCAGGGCCTTGGCGATCTTGCCGGTGGCCTGGCCGATGCGGCCAAAGCCGATGATGCCCAGGGTCTTGCCGTCCAGCTCGATGAGGGGGTAGTTCCAGTAGCACCAATCCACATTGTTCTCCCACTCGCCCTTATGGACAGAGTCGTTGTGAGCGCCGATGTGGTGGCAGATCTCCAGCAGCAGGCCGATGGCAAACTGGCCGACGGAAGCGGTGCCGTAGGTGGGGATATTGCAGACGGGGATGCCCTTTTCCTTGGCGGCGGCGGTATCGACTACGTTGTAGCCGGTGGCCAGAACGCCGATAAACTTGATGTTGGGGCAGGCGTCCATGGTGGCGCGGGAGATGGGGGTCTTGTTCATGATGACGATCTCGGCGTCTCCGATCCGCTCCACGATCTTGTCGGCGGGGGTGCGGTCGTAAACGGTGGTCTCGCCAATGGCCTCAAAGCCGCCCCAGCTCAGGTCGCCGGGGTTCTCGGTATAGCCGTCCAGAACGACAATCTTCATGTTGTATATCCTTCTTTCTTGTGTAATAAACAGGAATTAGTCCTCCAGCAGGGCCCAGGCACGGTTGATGACGCGCTTGGTGTTGGCAAGGACGATGTCCTCGTCCTCTCCGGGGCGCAGGGTGACTTCCATGGACAGGACATAGGGGTTCTCGGCGTTGAAGAAGCCCTCTTCCTTCAGGACGCGGAAGAAGTCCACCAGCTCTGGGGTGTCGTTGGCGCTGTTGGGATAGCCAAAACGGGGATGCAGGTCGCCGTAGCCCTCGCAGCCTTCCTTGACCACCGCGTTGCCGATGTGGAAGTGGGTGATGTAGGGGCGCAGGGTGCGGACCACAAACTGGGAGGTCTCATAGGTGGTGGGGAAATGGCTCAGGTCCACCATCAGGCCGAAGTTGGAGCAGGTGGTGCGCATATCGGCGGCAAACCGGGCGGCATAGGGAGCAGGGCCCATCAGAGCGGCCTTATCCATATCGTAGTCAAAGACCTCCAGCTCGACCATCATGCCCTTCTTGGCGGCGTAATCGCAGACATTGCGGGTGGTCTTCAGCAGCTGGGCGTAGGCCTCGTCCTTGGTGGCCTCTTCCCACTTGCCAGCCAGGAAGGCGATGCCCTTGGCGCCCAGGTACTCGGCCTCGTCAACAGCCTCGATGAGGGTGGCTTCCGCCTTCTTGCGGTCCTCCTCATTAATGGCATTGGGGTTGAGCTTGGGTCCCAGCAGACGGGGCTGTGCGCCGTAGCAGACCTTCAGATGGCTCTGCTCCAGGATCGCCTTGGCCTCGGCGTTCTTGTCGCCGTAGCCCTTAAGCTCAATGGCATCAAAAAAGTCGTCCTTGGCAATGGCCTTCAGAGACTCCATGGGATCACGGTTGGGATAGCTCATCCACTGGATGGTGCCCACTTGGAAATACTTATGGATGCTTTCTTTCATGATTTTGCTCTCCTTTTCTTCTTGGATTATGTCTGTCCCCAGGCGCGCGGGGAGGCCCCGGGCCGGAGAATGTTTAACCCTGCGGAAGGGCGGAGCTTCCCCCACCCGTCCGAATCAAGTCTATCATCGCACATTTTTTGCCAATAGTAAAGACCTTTTGAACTTTCTACCAAATTTCTGTACCAGGCATCAAAGGAATTCACTCAAAATCCGATGACAATTGTGTTTTTGCCCAAAGTCGGCAACCGGCCGCCTCGCCTCAGAGGCGGAGCGGCCGGAAAGCCCTTCCCACAAGGGATTATTTACTGTAAATTACTCCTCGGGAGCCCAGCTCTTGATGTTGGCGATGGAGCCGCCCATGTCGCACAGCTGAGTCTTGATGCAGATGGCATCGATGAGGTAGCAGCGGTTGGAGGCCTTGGTGGAAGCCTTGGCGCGGACCAGGGCAGCCTTCAGCTCCTCGGGGGAGAAGACGCGCTCGGCCACGCAGCCGTAAGCCTCGCCCAGCTTGACGTAATCGATGGTGCCGTCCTGGTTGTAGGGCATTTCGACAGCGTACTCGAAGCCGTAGCCCTTCTGGTTCTGACGGATCAGGCCCAGGTAAGCGTTGTTGACGACCACGATGATGATGGGCTTGTGGAAGGCGCTGGCAACAGCGATCTCCTCACCCATGAAGGTCAGGCCGAAGTCGCCCACGATGGTGACGCTGTGGCAATCGGGCTTGGCGACCTTGACGCCGAAGGCGGCGGGGACCTCAAAGCCCAGGGTGCCGGCGCCGCCGGAGGGCAGGTACTTACAGGGCTTGTTGATCTTCTGAAGCTGGCCGCCCCAGATCTGGGTAATGCCGCAGCCGGCGGTGTAGTAGGTCTCGTCGCAGAAAGCCTCGTTGACTTCCTGGAAAACGCGGTGAGGCATCATGGGGCTGCAATCGTAATCGGTCTTGCGGGCCAGCTTCTCGCGCAGGGCGGGGAGCTCAGCGGCGCGGGCGGGGTTCAGGGGCTTGAGGCCCTGAGCCTTCACCTCGGCGATGAGGGCTTCCACAGCCAGCTTGGCGTCGGAGACGATGCCAAGGTCGGGCTTAAAGACCATGCCGATCTGAGAGGGCTCGATGTTGATGTGGACAAACTTGCGGCCCTCGGTGTAGGTCTTCAGGTCACCGGTGTGGCGGTCGCTGAAGCGGTTGCCGATGCCCAGGACAAAGTCGGAGTCCAGCATGACCCGGTTGCCGATGGGCTGGCCGACCTGGATGCCGCAGTGGCCGGCGTTGAGGGGATGATCCTCGGGGATGCCGCCCTTGGCCTGGTAGGTGGTGATAACGGGGATCTGGAGCATCTCAGCCAGCTCCACCACTTCCTTGGTGCACTCGCTGATGAAGCAGCCGCCGCCCATGACGATGACGGGAGCCTTGCTCTCGCTGAGCATCTTGACAGCCTCTTTGATCTTGGCCATGTCGGGGGCCACAACGGGGATCTCCCGGGGGACATAGGTGTTGATGTCAAAGTCCAGCTCGGAGTTCTGGATGTTCAGGGGGAAGTCGATGAGGACGGGGCCGGGGCGACCGGCGCGCATGAGGTAGAAGGCCTCGTTGAGCATACCGGGCAGATCCTCAGCCTTCATGGGACGGAAGACCTTCTTGCAGACGGTCTTGGCGATGTCCACCATGTCCACGCACTGGAAGGGCTCCTGGTCCAGCTGGGCGGTGTTGGCCTGGCCCACGACGCAGAAGACGGGCATGGAGTCGATGAAAGCGGTGTAGAGGCCGGTGACAAAGTTGGTGGCGCCGGGGCCGGCGGAGCAGATGGCCAGAGCGGGCTCATGCTTGGCGCGCATGTAACCGTCGGCCGCGTGGACGCAGGCTTCCTCGTGGCGCATGGTGAAATGCTCGATGGGGGCATTCTCCATGTACTGGTAAACAGGGTTGATGGCAGCGCCGGGGATACCAAAAGCAGTGGTGATGCCTTCTTTGACCATGATTTCGACCATGGCCTGTGCGGCTTTCATTTTCATGAGATCTTTTCCTCCTGTTTGTTTTAATAATTAAAATGGAATTTCAATTTCCTATTCATATCATATCCTTTCCCGCCTCCGGTTGCAAGAGGCGGGCTTAAGATTCTCCCTTGTTCACAAAAAGTGTGTGGGCGCATATGAATTTTGGCCAATCGCAATTTTAACTATTGAATATACTTTTTTCCGCAGGGATGCCCTGCCCCTTTTCCTTCCATCCCAGGCGGTGGGAAACCTCATCGGCGGTCTCCAGCAGGTAGGGCAGGTTGCCAAAAATGTGCTCGTCGGTCATCCGGGCGGTGGGCCCGCTGACGCTGATCCCCGCCACCACCTGGCCGGTGTAATCCCGGACCGGAGCGGCAATGCAGCGGACGCCGGTTTCGCACTCCTCATTATCAAAGGCGTACCCCCTCACCCTGGCTTCCTCCACTGCGCTCATCAGCTCCTGGGGGGTGGTGATGGTGTCGGCGGTGTAGCGGGCCAGGCCCTTGACCACGATCATCTGCTCCATCTGGTTGGGGGTGTAGTTCTGGAGGAGGAGCTTGCCCACCCCGGTGCAGTGCATGGGGGCGATGTTGCCGATGCGCTGGGTGGAGACCAGGGTCTTGCTGGGCCCGTTGACCACTTCCACATACATCACCGACATATCGTACTCAATGGAAAGGTTGGCGGATTCGCCAAAGATGCGGGACACGCTGCGCAGGAAGGGCAGGGAGATATTGCGGATGCTCATGTTGGAGCTGATGCTCTGGGCCATGCCGCAAAGCTTAAAGGTAAGATAATAGCGGCCGGTGTCGATGTCCCGGGCAGCGTAGCCCTTGCGCTGCAACGCCGCCAAAAAACGGAGTACTGTGCTGGAATTCATTTGAAGCTCCCGGGAAAGGTCCTGGAGCCGGGCCGGCTCGCTTAATCCAGACATCACCTCCATCAGACTGAGAAGTTTCTCCGATGACAGGTTTGTCTGGGTAGGGCCCATGGCCTCCATCTCGGTGCGGCGTGGCATAGTCTCCCTCCTTAATGCTGTTGTATACAATCCTAGTATACCGCTCAATTTTAATAACTGCAATATCATTTCATTGTAATTTCCCGCCCCAAAACTATCCACATGGTATACAAAAACTTCCGCCGGGAATACTAGAAATACCTTAAAAATTGATAAAGGATGACAAACAATGGAATTTTCTTTGGGTTCCAGCTACCCCGTATCCCTGCTGGCGCTGCTCCAGGATGACCCTGAGGCACAGCGCTTCTTTTCGGAGCTGCCCTCCTGGGCCCAGACCCAGGCCAAAGCTTCCAACTTTGCCACCGCCCGGGAGCTCTACGAATTTGCCGACAGCCTGCGCAAGCAGGGCAAGCTTTAGCAGCTGTGCCGTCCCCATACCGCCCTTGCTTTTTATCCGCTTCTCCCCTATCCTTTTCCCCCTCCCGCTGGTATACTTGGCAGTAACACCTACCGAGGAGGAAAGTAATATGGAAAAAAAGATCACCTCTATCGCCGGGGCGCCCCGCCCCACCGGCCCTTACTCCCAGGCCCTGGCCGTGGGGGACCTTCTCTTCATCGCCGGCACCCTGGGGGTGGACCCCGCCACCGACCAGCTGGTGGAGGGCGTGGAGGCCCAGACCCGCCTGGCCATGGACAATATTGTCCGGGTCCTGGAGGAAAACGGCATGACCACCCGCAACATCGTCAAGACCAATATGTTCATCAAGAACATGGACCACTTCCCGGTCATCAACGCCGCCTACGCCCCCTACTTCCCCGACGGCGAATACCCGGTGCGCACCTGTGTGGAAATTTCCAAGACGCCCAAGGACGGACTCATCGAGATTGAATGCATCGCCATGCGCCTGGACTGAGCCCCGGATGCCAAAGCCGCCCCCTCCCGCATACACAAAGCGGAAGGGGGCGGTTTTTGGCTGTCATATTGTGTTTTTTTACAGCACCTTGGCAAGGAAGTCCCGGAGGCGCTCGCTTTTGGGGTTCTGGAAGAACTCCTCGGGGGGAGCCTCCTCCACGATCCTGCCGTCGGCCATAAAGACCACCCGGGTGCCCACCTCCCGGGCAAAGCCCATCTCATGGGTGACCACCACCATGGTCATCCCGTCCCGGGCCAGGGCCTTCATCACCTCCAGCACCTCCCCCACCATCTCGGGGTCCAGGGCGGAGGTGGGTTCGTCAAAGAGCATCACATCAGGCTGCATGCAAAGGGCCCGGACAATGGCGATGCGCTGCTTCTGGCCGCCGGAGAGCTGGATGGGATAGGCTCCCGCCCGGTCCCCAAGGCCCACCTTGTCCAGCAGCTCCATGGCCAGGGCCTCGCTGTCCGCCCGAGACATCTTTTTTACCTTCATGGGGGCCAGTGTCAGGTTCTCCATGATGGTCAGATGGGGGAAAAGATTGAAGTGCTGGAACACCATCCCCATCTTCTGCCGGTGGGCGTTAAGGTCCACCTTCCGGCCGGTGATGTCCACCCCTTCAAAGATGACCTGCCCCGCGGTGGGGGTCTCCAGCAGGTTGAGGGACCGCAGGAAGGTGCTCTTCCCCGACCCGGAGGGCCCCACCACCACCAGGACGTCCCCCTTGCTGATGTCGATGGTCACGCCGTCCAGGGCGTGGATTTTGTTCCCGGCAAAGGACTTTGTCAGGCCCTTGACCTGGATCAGCTTATCGTACGTCGCCACGGCTCATCCTCCTTTCAAAGTGCTGGATCACCTTGGATGTGGGGAAGGTGAGGCAGAAGTAAAGTATCGCCGCGATGATCAGGGGCTCCGCGGGGCGGAAAGTGGCCCCCTGGACCAGCTTGGTGTTGAACATGATCTCCTGCATCCCCCGCACCGAGCAGATGGAGGACTCCTTGATGATGGTGACAAACTCATTGGCGATGGCGGGAAGGATATTTTTTACCGCCTGGGGCAGGACGATATACCGCATATTCTGGAAGGAACTGAGGCCCAGGGAGCGCGCGGCCTCGGTCTGGCCGTAGTCGATGCCCTGGATGCCGGCCCGGATCACTTCCGCCACATAGGCGCCGCTGTTGAGGGAGAGGGCCACAACGCCGGGGACAAACCGTGCCCCTTCGATAAAGCCGAAGAGGGTAAACTCCGGGGCGGTAAGCACCTTGGCATACACCACATAAAAAATAAAGGACAGCTGCACCAGCATGGGGGTGCCCCGGAGGATCTCGATGTAGGCGCTGGAGATAAAATGCATCCCCTTGACCACCACCCGGCTGAGGAGGCTCTTGCCCGGTTTGGTGATCCGCATCAGCGCCAGGGCCAGGGCCAAAATGAAGCCGAAAAAGACGGTGCACAGGCTGAGGAGGATGGTGTAGACGACGCCCTGTTGGAAGTAGAGGGTATACTTGCCAAGGGCCGCAAAGTTGAGGTCCATGTCTTCACTCCTTTTGGAAAATGGCTGCATCCTCCCCCGCCATGGCAGCCGGGGGAGGATGAGAAAAGCGATATAGGGGGCTTCCGTCAGGAAATGGCTTCTTCCGCCAGGGCATTGGCTTCCTGGATAAATTTATCCATATCGCCGTTCTCCAGCACCTTCTTGATGGTGGCGTTGACGGCGGCGGTCATGGCGTCGTTGCCCTTCTTGATGGCCACGGCGGAGCCTTCCACGTCGTAGGGAACTTCCATGGCGATCATCAGGTCGTCCTGGGTGGCCAGGTAGCCTTCCGCCACCACGGTCTCCATAAAGGCGGCCTCGATCTTGCCGGCCTTCAGCTCCATGATGACATTGGGGATGGCGGTGAGGGAGACCAGGGAAGATTCGGGGGTGTGCTCCTTGGCCAGATCCTCCTGGATGGAGCCGGTCTGGGCGCCAACGGGCAGGCCCTTAAGGGACTCAAAGCTGGTGTACTTGTCGGCGTCGGCCTTGCGGATCATCAGGGACTGGCCGCCCATGTAGTAGTAATCGGAGAAGAGCACCTGGCGGGTGGGATCGGGGGAGAAGCCGGCGATGCCCAGGTCGATGGTGCCGTTGTTGAGCTCAATGAGGATGGAATCGAAGGCCATGTCCACGACCTTCAGCTCCAGGCCCATTTCATCGGCGATATACTGCGCCAGGTACATATCGAAGCCGACAATCTTGTCTTCGCCGTTTTCCATGATGTGGAACTCATA
>JAEXZK010000065.1 GCA_023451415.1 Bacillota bacterium
CGGTGAATGGTCTCCTCCGTCTCCTGGGGGGTGGCGGTCTCATGGACGTCAAAGCCCACAGCCTTAAAGCCCAGGACGCTCTCCTTCTCCCCCACGACGGCGATCTTGCTACGCATAGGTCTCACGCAACCTTTCTGTGATCTGCTGGGCCGGAACCCCCGCCAGCTTGGAGGCCAGGACGATCCGCGCCGCCTTGGTCTCCCCTTCCTTGGCATAAAGGTAGGCCACCAGCGGCTCCACCCCAAAGGGCACCGTCTTGACGCCGTCCAGCAGGGATGTCAAATAGTTGTCGCACAGCTTCTCAAAGAGGGTCAGGCTCTTTCCCGCCCGCAGGCCTTCGGCAGCGGGCTCCAGCTGCCTGCCGCAGTCGGAAGCGGCGACGCAGGCCAGCAGATCGTCCATCCCCCGCGCATAGGCCTCGGCCAGGGTGCCGGTGTCCAGCCTGCCGCCTTCTGCCAGGATGCGCCGCAGGGCAAAAACGTCCTTGCCCATCCGGAGCATCCGCACGGCGGTGCGGATATTGGCCACATCCACCTGGGCCGCCACAAAGCGGCTGAGAAAGGGGTTCCCAAAGGCCTCCGCCTTTTTGGCCTGGGCTTCCAGCACGGCTTTGTCGATATGCAGGTCCACCAGCTGGGGGTCTCCGGTGCGGGCCAGGGCTTCCACAGCCTCCAGGGCCGCGGCTCCCATGGTAGGGTCCACTTTTTCAAAGCGTCCGGCTTCCAGCTCCGACCGCACCGTTTCCGCCGGAACATTGCCCAGGGGACTGAGGATGTCCCCTGCGCCGCCGGAGAGCTTTTTGGCCTTCACCAGGGTTTTGAGGTTGTGTCCGTCGTATTTGTATCGGAAAATCTCCACCACGGCTTTGTCCGGAGCGATGCTTTCCACCAAGCGGTAAGCCTCCTGCAGGTTGCGGCCGAGCGCCTGCTCGTAATCCGTCAGGGGCATCCCCTGGCAGATGGCCGCGTCGGTAAGCACCTTGTAGGCCTCCTCGGCGCTTTTGGCGTCAATCATCTTGCGGAAGTCCCGCCCTGTGACCATGGAGTTCTCCATGGCCCGGACCCGGGCTGTGGCATGGAGATAATCGGTATCTCTATAATGTGTTTTGGCCAAAGCTGCACCTCCTTTCGGTTTTTTGGCCCCATGTTCAGCCAAAGAGGATGCCGGCCACCTGGGCCTCCAGCTCTTCCTTGGCGCCCATGTTCAAAACCTCAAAGGTACAGTTGGTCTCGACGCTGCCTTCCCGGAGGACAAAGCCCCCCAGGAAACTGCCTGTCTCCTCCGCCAGGGTGACGGAGAAATCCTTGCCCGCCTTGCGGCAGAGCCCGGTGATCTTTTCCGTGAGCTCCTCGCCCATCTCTGCCCGGTCCTGGGGGCAAAGGATGAGGGAGGCGCTGCCGGTGATATACCGGACCGCCTGAGCGGCGTAAAAGTCCAGCAGCTTCTCTTTGGGCAGGGCACGGAGCATGGCGAGGCTCTTGGCAAAGGCCGCGTCAATGACGCTGCGGCGGGCCGCCAAACGGCGGTTCCGCTCCTCGATGCCCGCCTGGGACTGGGCCCGCTGGGCCAGCGCCTCGGCCTGGGCCTTGGCGGCCGCGAGGGCCTCGGCGCTTTCGGCCTCGG
This sequence comes from Bacillota bacterium, assembly GCA_023451415.1. Classification (GTDB taxonomy): domain Bacteria; phylum Bacillota; class Clostridia; order Oscillospirales; family Ruminococcaceae; genus Angelakisella. The sequence goes on from JAEXZK010000065.1 coordinate 1,624, forward strand.
CCTGGCGGCGGTAGTCCGCTTCGATAATCTCTGCGTTCTTGCGGGCAGCTTCCATGGACTTTTGCTCATATTCCTTGGCATCCCGGGCGATCTTGTCCAGGATGGCGTTCAGATCGTTCATTTGGCTGATCCCACCTCTCATTTACTCTTGCATCACGCGGGGGTTTTCGCCTTAAACAGGCATGAAGAGAATGAGCAGGAAGGAAACCAGGAAGGCCAGGATGGCGTAGGTTTCCACCATGGCGGCGGCGATCATAGCCTTGGAAACCTGGTCGGGCTTCTTGGCGACGATGTTGACGCCGGCGGCGGCAACGCGGCCCTGGGAAGCGCCGGAGATGAGGCCTACAATACCCACGGGGAGGGATGCGGCCAGGATGTAAGCGCCCTGGGCCATGGTCAGATCCACAGAGCCGCCCATCATACCCGTGCGCATCATGATGATGATGCCGATGAGGAAGCCGTAGAGGCCCTGGGTGCCGGGGAGCACCTGGAGGACCAGCAGCTGGCCAAACTTATCAGGGTCTTCGATGATGACGCCGGTGGCAGCCTCGCCCACGATACCGACTCCCTTGGCAGAGCCGCAGCCAGCCAGGAACACGGCTACCGCCACGCCAAGATATGCAAGAAAGTTGCCGTTGTTAAAGATGCTCAGAAAAGTTTCCATAATGTTAGTCCTCCTGTTGATTGATCATAACATATTTTGTTTTTGGAGCCAGCGGACGGAAGGGTTTGCCGCCGCCCTCATAGAACTTACCAAAAAATTCCACATACTGAAGTCTCGCGGAGTGAACATAGGAGCCCAGGGCATTGATGGCCAAATTCATGGCATGGCCGAAGATAAACACCGCCAGGAAAAGGATGGCGCTGATGACGCCGCCCCCCAGCAGGGTGCCGATCTGGTTGACCACGGTGGCTATAACGCCGGTGGCCAGGCCCAGGGCCAGGATGCGGGAATAGGACAGCAGGTCGGAGAAGTAGCCGGTGATATCATAGAGACTGCCGACGCCGCCCACCAGTTTCATAAAAATGTTTTTCTTATCTCTGCCCTGGGTGAGGACCAGGCCCACCGTGCCGGCGATGGACATCCACTTGCCGGCAGCAGCAATGCCCGCGGCCAGGGAGGCCCCCAGCACCCCTTCCAGCATCCCTGCAGCCAGCATAGGAAGCCCCAGGAGAAGGATGGCCCAAAGCCCCACGTCAAAGAAAGCATCCAGGGCATGGCCCCGCCGGATCATCAGCGCGGCCTTGAGGTAGAGGCCCACAAAAAGGTGGATGTATCCCAAAACAAAGGACACGGCCAGGATGGTCATGGGGTCGGACAGGGGATCGATAAGCAGGGGCATCTGGATGGTCTTGCCAAAATACACCTCTGCAATCTTGGGGATGGCGTCGCCGAACCAGCTGCCATACAGGGCGCCGAAGATCACGGTGGAGACGCCGCCCATACCGATGAGGCGGAACATCTTCTTGCCGCCGGGGCCCAGATCCAGAAGCTTGGCTCCCAGGAAACCGGCTATGGCCAGTATCAGGCCGTAGCCCGCGTCGGAGAGCATCATGCCGAAGAAGATAAAGAAAAAGGGCGCGATGAATGGGTCCGCATCAACGCTGCCATACATGGGCAGGGCATACATCTCGGTGACCGCTTCAAAGGGTTCCACCAGCTTGCTGTTTTTCAGCAGGACCGGCGGCTCCTCCTCAGGTTCAGGTTGCCGGAATTCATAGTAGCAGGCGTATTTATCCAGGGCCTTCTCCACCTGTCCCTTCCTGCGCTGGGGCACCCAGGCCGTCAGCAGAGAGGTCTCCTCGGTGTGGAGCATTTTGCCCTTGGCTTTGCCGCATTCGATGGCCAGCTGGGTCCCGTCATAAGCAAGTTTGAGGGCCGGTATATCCGCCGCGGCTTCCTTCAGCCTGTCTTCGCCCCGGGCCAGCTCTGTCTCCAGCCGTTCCAGCTCCCTGCGGGCAGCGGCGATGTTATCCGCCGCCGTCCCCCGGAGCTGGTCGAACTCCGCCCGGACGCCGCCCGCCTGGCGCATCGCCTCCCAAAACTCGCCGCTCTGGGACTTGTGGCAGACCGCCGCAGCGTACATCTGGTCGGTATCCTGGGATATTTCCCGGATTACCGCCGCAACGCCCGCCGCCTCCGCGCTTTTTTCCAGCTCTTCCAGAGTGGTCCCGCCAGAAAAGAGCAGCAGGAATATCTCGCTGTCATGGGTTGCAGTCTCGTCCAGGGGAATGTCCAGCTCCTTCCAGGGCTCCAGCGAAGAAATCAGGAACTCGGTTTTGCCCATTTCGGAGCGGCACTGGTTCATCTCCTTTTGGATCTCCTCCACCCTGGCGCAGGCCTCCAAGGCCCGGTCCAGGCCGGGGGAGCCGGACAGCTGGCCGTAGTCCACGCCCGGGCGCCGGTCCAGCAGCTTCTTTTTGGGGCCGTAGGGGGCCAGGGCCGCGATGGCCGCCCCCAGGCGGCTCAGAAGCTGCTCGGAGTCATAAATGTCCGGAGCGTGCTGGGCCAGCTCTTCCTTGATTTCTTCCTGCCCGGCCAATTTCTCCGGATCCACAACCTCCAGGCAGCCGCACTCCATCAGGTCGGAGAGCATCTGCCCGCTGTCGGCGGAAAGGCCGTACAGGAAGATTTTTTCCATTTTTTCTATCATTTGGTTCCCACGATCCTCTCCACAATAAGTGCCGCGGCCTGATCGATCCTGCCGGAAGCATCCTGCTCAAGGGCCTGGCTCCTCTGGCCTGCCTCGGCTCCCCGCCGGGCCACCAGGGCGTCCGCCTCCTCCTGAGCCCGGGACAGGGTCTCTGCCGCTTCCTTGGCTGCGGCCTCCTTGGCCTTGGCAAGCAGCTCCCTCCCCCGCCTGTGGGCAGCGGCTTCGGACTCCTTGGCCGCCTGCTGCGCCTGGCGGCGCACCTCTGCGGCCTGGGCCTCCGCTTCTTTGATCTTGGCTACGATTTCAGTCATATCTCTCACCATCCTTTGACATCAGCCTGATAAAGCGCATGTTAATATTTTAACAGGATATCCATTTTAATGCAACGTTTTTTCCCAATTTTTCAAACAAAACTTAGTTAAAATTATACTACTTTGGTCCTCTATGAACTATATACACTTTATATAATAAACAATATCTTTATTTGGGCAGCCTCACCATAAGGCATTCCGCACTAGTATTTCCGCAGTTCCGCCCATCTATTACCCTCCTTCCGCCAGGTTGCAGAAATCCCCGGCCAGCGCACTGCCGCCCGGGGACAGGAACTCACTCCGTTTTCTCGTGTTCCAGGATATTTTTCAGCTCAGCCAGGAAGGAGTTGATGTCCTTAAACTGGCGGTAAACCGAGGCAAAGCGAACATAGGCCACCTGATCGATGCTCTTGAGCTTTTCCATGCACAGCTCGCCCACCTGCGCGGAAGGCACCTCCCTGTCCATCCGGTTCTGGAGGGTGGTCTCGATATCCGTTACCGCCTCCTCCAGCACCGAAAGGCTGACGGGCCGCTTTTCGCAGGATTTGAGCATGCCCCGCAGCAGCTTGTCCCGGCTGAAAGCCTCCCGGGAGCCATCCTTTTTCACCACCACCAGGGGGGTGGTTTCAATTACCTCATAGGTGGTGAACCGTTTTTCGCATTTCAGGCACTCCCGGCGGCGGCGGATCTTTTCCCCTTCGTCTGTGGGACGGGTGTCGATCACCTTGCTTTCCGTGTATCCGCAAAAAGGGCACTTCATTCCACAGACCTCCTCTGGAGAGCGTTTTCAGTCATTTTTTGCCAGCTCATTGTTTATATCATAGCAAAAAACGGGCTCCGGCACAAGGGACACTTCAGTGATTTTGGGTAAATTCATACAGCTTATCCATTAAATGCACCTGGGACACCACCCGCTGATTAAGCTTGTCCACCAGTTCACGAACCATTATGTAGTCGCTGGACACCTCCCGGATATGCACCCGCAGGTTTCCCTGTTCATCCACAGCTTTGATGCCGTAGCTGACGGCAAAAATATCCTCATCCTCAAAAATCGTCTTGCAAACCCGGAACCGCAGCAGGCAGTTGTTCTG
>JAEXZK010000070.1 GCA_023451415.1 Bacillota bacterium
TTGTGCTGGCGTATGACGGCGTCATCGGCGTCCACGATCTGGTGGTCCACAACTCCGGCCCCGGGCGGTGCTTTGCTTCTCTCCACGCCGAGGTGCCCGCCTCCGAGGACATCCTTATCAGCCATGACATCATCGACAACATCGAGAGGGACATCGCCCTGCGTCACGGCATCCACCTGGTCATCCATCTGGACCCGGTGGTCACCGACGACCCCGAGGCCGACGCCCTGCGGGCCAGGGCAAAGGAGCTGGTGGCGGGCCTTGGCAAGGGCCTGAGCATTCACGATTTCCGCCTGGTCAAAGGCGCCACCCACTACAACCTCATCTTTGATGTGGCCGTTCCCACCGGCTGCCCCATGAAGGATCAGGAGCTGCTCGCCTTCCTCCACGACCAGATCCGGAGCTGGGGGGACTACTATCCCGTCATCACCCTGGACCGGTCCTATGTCTCCTCCCGTGAGGACCCCCGGAATTGATCCCCGCTGCCGTCGGCCCTCGTTGCCCAGCGTTCCAAATGCAAGCTTTTCTGCAAGGCGCTCCTGCCGGGCTTGCCGGCGGGCCCTTCCGTCAGTAAATATCCACCGGCAATAGCCGGTGGCTTTACGGAAAACGCCTGAAAGGCTCTGGTACTAGCAACACCTAAAGGTGCATGAAAAATCCAACATTTGCCACGCAACGCTCTCCCCCTTCCCCTCTCTCGATCTAAACGGCTTCTATTCTTTCTAGCTTTCTAAAAAGAGAGGGGCGCTGCATAGCTTCGATACTACGCATCTCCGCCTCCCAGTTATCCTCTCGTTTTCGCCTCCCTCTTTCTGCTTCCTTTTTTGCCCGCCACTTGTTTCTACGTTTTTTCTATGGATCGCTAAAGCTTTTTCGGGCCCCCCGGCACAGCCGGGGGGTTTCGCCTACAATCAAAGGCCCCCTTCCGCCAGACCGGCCGGAGGGGGCCTTTTGTCTGCCCGGGGCTCAGCGCTCCCAGGCTATTTTGTCGGAGGTGATCTCCTCCAGGGTGGCGCAGCCCGCCAGGGTCATGGTCTCGGCCAGCTGCTCCCGGAGCCTGCGGGTGAGAAGCTCCACCCCCTCGGCTCCGCCGCCGTAGGCCGCTGCCGAGTAGGGCCGCCCGATGAGGACCGCATCGGCCCCCAGGGCGCGGGCCTTAAAAATGTCCGCCCCTGTGCGGAAGCCGCCGTCCACCAGGATCTTGAGGTCGCCGCCCACGGCGCGCCGGATCCCGGGGAGGACGTCGCAGGTGGCCATGGCGTCCGCCAGAGAGCGCCCGCCATGGTTGGACACCACAATGCCGTAAGCGCCGGCCCGGGCGGCCTTTTCCGCCCCCTGGGGGGTCATAATCCCTTTGAGGAGGAAGGGCAGCCTGGTGGCGGATATGATCTCACGGAGAGCCTCCACTCCCCGGGGCATCACGCCGCGGCCGGACTCCAGGAGGGGCTGAAAGGCCACTGCGTCGATGTCCATGGCCACCGCGTCAGCCCCGGCTTCCTCCGCCCGGCGCAGCTTGGGGAGGGTAATCTCCGGGGACATGGGCTTGAGGGTGGGGATGCCCGTCCCCGCCTGGGTGATGTAGGGCAGCGGGAGCGTGAAGAATTCCTCCTTGAGGCCGTCCCCGGTGAAGGCGGCGCATCCGGCCGCCGCACAGCCCAGGACCACGGCCCGGGCATACTCCTCCTCCGTGAGGGCGGAGCTGTAGCTGCGGCCCACGTTGGCGATGGGCGCGGCAAATACCGGCGCGGCAAAGGTCCGCCCAAAGAGCGGCAGGCTCGTGTCCTGCTCCTTGTGGTCATAGATGGTATCCATATGGATGCGGATCTGGTGCAGGCGGTCGTAATTGCGGATGAAGCCCTGCCCGCCGCCGGGGCCTCCGGCGGGGGTGGAGCGGCAGCCCCGGCCGTCGCAGACGGGGCAGACCTTGCAGTTGGGGGCCATCCGCTCCCGGGCGCGGTCCAGCACTTCAGCATATTTCATAATGGGACCTCCTCTGAAAAAATAACGGTAAGATGGCTTTATTGTACTACATCGGGAAAAAGACGGCAAGGATTGCCATTTTTGTCACAAACTTACTTCCATGTTTCCAACCGCGCTCGCACAACCGTCCGGCGCAAAAATCCCGCAAAATCCGGATATTTGAGAGCATGTGGGCACGCCCTGGATAAAATCCAAATATCTATTGACACAGGCAGCTTTGTGAAATACAATCTAATTAGAAAGTTTTCTAAATGCTGGAAAGAAGGGGGAAGATGAGCCATGGGGTTTCCGGAGACCTTTAAAGCGCTGTCCGATCCGGTGCGGCGAGAGATTCTGGTGATGCTGCGGGACGGCCGGATGTCCGCCGGGGAGATCTCCGCCCGGTTCCAGATGACCGGGGCCACCATTTCCTACCATCTGTCCCAGCTGAAGAAAGCAGGGCTGGTTTTTGAGACAAAATATAAGAATTACATCTATTATGAGCTGAACACCTCGGTGTTTGAAGAGCTGATGCTTTGGCTCTCCCAGTTCAAAGGAGGCAATGAAGATGAAAAACAAAAGGGATAGGCGGACCCTGGTCCTCACGGTTTTCCTCTGCCTGCTCCCCGCGGCCGCGGGGCTGGCCTTCTACCACAGGCTGCCGGACCAGGTGGCCACCCACTGGGGCATGTCCGGCGAGCCCAACGGCTACTCTTCCCGCGCCTTTGCGGCGGTGGGGATGCCCCTTATCCTCCTTGCCCTTCATCTGGTGCTCTGGCTCCTCCTGGAAAGCGACCCCAAAAACAAAGGCGTCCCCTCCCCTGTTCGGGCCATGAGCCGGTGGATCATCCCCGTAATCTCTTTGGGCACCCAGACCCTGGTCCTCTACAACGCCCTGGCCCAGCCCGTGGACCCAACCCTGGCCGTCACCCTGTTTATGGGCGTGATGTTCACCGCCCTGGGCAATTATCTGCTCAAGTGCAGGCAGAGCTACACCGTGGGCATCAGACTACCCTGGACGCTGAACGATGAGGACAACTGGAACCGGACCCATCGGCTGGCGGGATGGCTCTGGACTGTGGGAGGCATTCTGATCATCATTACCGCCTTTTTCCGGGCGGGATGGCTGATGACGGCGATCCTCACGGCCATGGTGGCCGTCCCCGTGGGCTATTCCTATCTGTTCTACCGCCGCAAGGCAAAGGAGGCCCCATAACCAAGAAGCGCCTGGAGGCCGGAGGCTGCCTCCGGGCGTTTTCTGTTTTTTTGCCCGCCGGACACAATTTGGTCATTGATTTTCCGGAGCCGGATGATATGATGATATAGTAATAGTAAATAATGGTTGGACTATTGTGCCCTCAGCAGGCTGGGGGCGCCGCAAGCCCGGCAGCGCAGGCGGAGCAGGCTGCCCAGCCT
>JAEXZK010000083.1 GCA_023451415.1 Bacillota bacterium
TGCGGCGCTCCGCCGCCAGTAGAAAATGCGGTTGAAAAGCTCTACAAAGCCATACGCTGCAATAACCGAACCCACCAGCAGCATGGGCTTGACGCCCAGATAAACCACCCCGTTGCCGAAGGCCACAAGCCCCGGCGGCAGCACCATCCACAGCCCGATGACAAACCCCGCCACCAAAAAGCTGACCCCATAGAAAATCAGCATCAGCCTGCCGAAGATCCTCGGCGGCTGCCTGCCATAGGCCGCGGCCACCACCGCCGCCGACACAATCCCCCGGGACAGGAGATCAAACCAGAAGGAGTTGACCGGCACAAAAATAAGAAGGGAGCTGACCGCTCCCAGAAGGGCCGCCAGATAGCGGCGGCCGGTACGCTGCCGGATGCCTGTCAAAAGAACGCACAGCCTCAGGATAAGCAGGTCTATGATAAAATTGATCGTAATTAAGACGTCCGCATAAATCGTTGTTTCCATGTTGTCCGCCTTTGTGTTCGTTCTTCCCTTGTGTTGTCCGTAGTTTCAGTATATGTCCCCCGGATAAAAAAAATAGTCGAAGGGGGTGGAAATCAAATGAAAAAACAGCAGATCCCATTGTCCACTTTATTCCATAAATCTTATTGACAGCATCGATATTCGATGTTATATTATATCTATCATCGATATTGAATATCGATATTCCAATCATAAAAAAGGGGGCGCCGGCCTTGGCCAGGGAAAAATTTCAGACCCTTACGGAGCAGATGTTCTATACTCTTCTCTGCCTGCGGGAGGAATGCTGCGGGGTGGACGTCATGGCCCGGGTGGAAGAGATGACCGGAGGCAGGGTGTCCGTGGGCCCCGGCACCCTTTACACCCTGCTGGACAGCTTTCTGAAAGCGGGCATGATACGGCAGACCCGGGCCGAGGGCCGCAAACGCAGTTACCTTATCACCAGGGCCGGCTCCGCCATGCTGGAGGAGGAATACAAGCGCCTGCTGGTCCTGGCTGAAGATTACCGCCGGATCGCCTGCGATGGGAGGGACGCCTGATGAAAAAGAAATACCGCTTTGAAAATTTCCTCTTTACCGACAGTGAGATCATCGAAAAGCATTTGGCAAAAATGGCGGCCAAGGGATGGCAGCTTGAAAAAATCGGCCCCTTCTGCTGGACTTACCGCCGGGCGGAGCCCCAAAAGCTCACCTATTCGGTGGTCTATTTCTCCGAAGCCTCGGAATTCAATCCCGGCCCCACCGATAATCAGCAGACCTTCCACGAATACTGCCAGGCGGCAGGATGGCGGTTTGTGGCGGAGCTGGCCCAGATGCAGGTTTTTTCCTCCAGCCGGCCCAATCCGGTCCCCATTGAGAGCGACGAAGGGTTGAAGCTCCGCTCCATCCACAGCTCCATGAAGAAAAACTTCCTCCCCAGCACCATCCTTATGATCCTGCTGGGCTTTCTCCAGCTTTTTTCCCAGTGGTCCAGCTTCCGTTCCGGGCCCGTCCGCTATCTCAGCGGCGGCACCGGCCTCTGCGCGGCCGGCATATGGCTTGTCCTGTGCCTGTATCTCCTTTATTCCCTGGCCGATTACTGGATCTGGTACCGCCGCTCCCAAAAATCCGTCTCCGCCGGAGGGGCCTGCATCTCCAAAAATCCTCTCCCCCGGAAGATCATCGGCGGGGCGGTGCTGCTCTGGACCACCCTGATCGTCCTGCTGTTCCTCTTTATCCTCCTGGGGAATAACGGCTGGTGGGCAGGGGTGGCCGGGATGGCCATCACCGCCGCGGCCATGTTCGTTGTGCTGGCTGTCAGAAAGGGGCTGAAAAAGGCCAAGGTGTCCCGGAAGATCAATTTGGCCGTCACGATTGTTGCTTCTTTCGCCGTCACATTCGCTCTGCTGGGGCTGATGACCTGGGTCATCGTGTCCACGGACCTTACCCGCCACCAACCCTCAGAAATCTATACCGTCACTGGCAGCAACGGGACCACCTGGGACTGGCGCGTCTACCGCGATCCCATCCCTCTGCGGCTGGAGGACCTGGGCCTGGGCTTGGGCTACGGGCACTATTCCTACGAGCTGGAGGAGGAAAGCACCTTTCTTCTCAGCCGTCTCAGCGCCCGGCAGAACGCCTTGCCCGATGGGCAGGACGCCCCGGAACTGACCTATGAGGTCGCCGCTCCCGCCTTCCCATGGCTTTACGACCTTTGTCTCCGGGATTATCTGGAGGATGCCTATATCCCGGAACATCGGGAATTTGTCCCTGTGGAGGAGCCCGCCTGGGGCGCCCGGCAGGTGTATCATCTCATGCAGGACGGGGAGGACTTCCGTGGGACGTACCTGGTCTGCTACGACAGCCGCATCGTCCGCCTTACGGTGTATGGCGCCGGCCTGTCCGACGAGCAGATCAGGACCGCTGCCCGGAAGCTCCTGCCTCAGGAAGGGGTGTGACGGCGTGCTGGACGGGCAGTATATCAGCAGCATCATCCTGAACAAAAAGGTGGACGAGGGCTCCTATCTGGCCGCGCTTCCGGTGGTGCGCCACCTGGCGGCGCTTCACCAGCTGCCCATCACCAGGGATGTCACCTTCTTTGTGGGGGAAAACGGCACCGGCAAGTCCACCCTGCTGGAGGGGGTGGCCGTGGCCTGCGGCTTCAACCCCGAGGGCGGCACCCGGAACTTCTGCTTTTCCACCAACGATTCCCACTCCCAGCTTTGCCAGTACCTGACCCTTGGCAGATCCCGGTTCCCCAAGGACGGCTTCTTTCTCCGGGCAGAAAGCTTTTACAACGCCGCCAGCTATATCGACCAGCTGGACGCCGCCCCTTCCTTCCAGCGGTCCGTCATCGACAGCTACGGCGGCGTTTCCCTCCACAAGCGTTCCCACGGGGAAAGCTTCCTCGCCCTAGTCCAGAACCGCTTTGGCGGCAGCGGCCTCTATATCCTGGACGAGCCGGAGGCCGCCCTCTCTCCCTCCAGCCTCCTGGTCCTGATGGCTGAGATCCACGCCCTGGTAAAGAAAAACTCTCAGTTCATCATCGCCACCCATTCCCCCATCCTTATGGCCTATCCGGGGGCGGAGATCTACCAGCTCTCCCCGGAGGGCATCCGGTCTGTCCCCTACCGGCAGACCGAGCATTACCAGCTGACCAGGCGCTTTCTCAACGACCCGGAGCGGATGCTCCGATATCTCCTGGAAGATTAAAAGGCCGGGCCGCGCAGGGACTTTGTCCTTTGCACAGCCCGGCCTTATTCTTTTATTTCGGCCCCGGTCTCTTTCCCTGTCCCCGGTGATTCCGAGCCCTTGGGGGCAGAGGGAGGGCTTGAAAATGGCGCAGAGTAAAGGGAACTTGCTTTACAGTGAAAACTCCAACTGGCAGTCGCAGGGCTCTGCCGCCGTCAGCGCCGGGTCGTATTCTTCCGCCTCCACGCAGCCCAGCTTTTTGTAGAACCCCTGGGTCTCCTCCGCCGAGTGGGTGGAGATGTAAAGCTTCCCGGCGTCCATGGCCCGGGCC
>JAEXZK010000138.1 GCA_023451415.1 Bacillota bacterium
AGGGAGGGCTGATCCCCCCGCACCTTGCAGCCCAGTACCACCACGGTGTAAGCCCCTCCCTCCCGGGGGACGTTCCACCAGCCGTGGGCCGCCATGGGCACCGACAGCGCGGCGCCTCCCGCCGCGGCCAGGGCCAGCAGGGCCGAAAGGGCGCGCCGGGTGTTCCGCCACCACCTTCTGGGCGGCCGGGGGTACCCCGGAAAATTCTTGTCGGGGAAGCTGTCCCAGAAGCAGCACAGCCCGCCCAGGACCAGGCCGAAGATCAAAAGGACAACGCTGCCGGCGTTAAAGACCCGGTACGCCAGCGGCCCCAGGCTGAAGGCCAGGCAGGCCGCCGCGGCCGCCCGGCACAGGATGGAAAACATCTTGCCACAGCTCCTTTCACAGCATCCCCAGGAGACCCAGCAGCCATTCGGCGGCAAAAACCGCCCCACAGGCAGCCAGGGCCACGGTGAGAAGGCCTTTCTCCCGGAAGGCCAGCCATGTGGCCGCCGCCACCCCCGCCAGCGCCGACCAAAGGGAAGCTGTGGAGGAAAAGATGGCCGGGATGGTCATGGCGGAAAGGACCGCATAGGGGACATAAAATAGGAAGGACTTGATAAAGGGGCTCCTGATCTTCTTTTGGAAGAGAGTGAGGGGGATCATCCTGATCAGGTAGGTGACCCCGGCCATCACCAGCAGATAGCTCCAAAACTGTTCCATCTTCATGGCGTCTCCTCCTCTTTTTCCCGCTCCTCCACCGGAAAGAGCAGCGCAGCTGCCGAAGCGGCGATGACGGTGCACAGGATGATGGAAAAACCGCTGGAAATCCCCCGGAAGAGGGGGACAAAGGCAAAGACGCAGCTGAGAGCCGCCGCCAGCCCCGCCGCCGCCCGCACCGGCTTCAGATACCGGGCCGGCGGGATGACGATGGCAATAAACATGCCGTAGATGGCGATGCCCAGGGCGGAACGCACGGCCGCCGGCAGGATGGTGCCCGCCGCGGCCCCCAGGAGGGTGCCCAGGGCCCAGCCAAAATAAGGGGCCAGCATCAGGCCAAAGAGATACCTCTTGCCCAGGGCCCCTTCCTGGCTGCTGGCCACGGCAAAGACCTCATCGGTGTTGACGAAGGCGATGATCAGGCGGTCCAGGGTGGTCACCGCGCCGTCCAGCTTCTGGGACAGGGACAGGGACATAAGGGCGTACCGCAGGTTGATCACCAGCTGGGTGAGGGCCATCTCCAGAAAAGGGGCCGCCGCCGTCATCAGGGAAAGCCCCGCGAACTGCCCCGCGGAGGTGACGTTGGTCATGGAAATGGCCACCGCCGCCCACACCGGGAGCCCCTGGCTCACCGCCATCATCCCGAAGGCGAAGGCCACCGAGACATATCCCAGGCCGATGGGGACACCGTCCCGCAGACCCTTTCCAAAATCATTGCAGACCGTCTGCCGTGCTGTTTCTTCCAAGCTCTCCGGCCACTCCTTTTTCCTGGTTTCTGGTTTATTTCCGGCTCTCGTCCTCCCAGAGCTCCTCCTCCTGGATCCGCCGGAGGGCCGCCCGGATATCATCATAGCCGAAGCCCCGCCGCTGGAGGGCCGCGATGGTCTTCCGCAGGCTGCCGGCGTCAAAAATCTTGTCCCGGTACTTTTTCAGGATGATTTCGATGATAGGGCCCGTCTCGTCCTCATCCTCAAACTGGCGGAGGGCCTCGTCCACCGTCTCCCGGTCCAGCTTGCGCTGGAGAAGGCCCTGGCGGACCCGCCGCAGGGACCAGCCCCGGAGGTTCACCATATCCCGGCTCAGGCGCCGGGCATAGTCCAGATCGTCCAGAAGGCCCAGCTCCGCCATCCTCCCCAGAGCGGCCTCCGCCGCCTCCTCGCCGTAATGGCGCAGCAGCTTGTCCCGGAGCATTCCGGTGCTTTGGGCCGACCGGGAAAGAACGTCCAGGGCCGACTGGACGGCGGAATACCGCTCGTCCGCCTCCCGCAGCTCCTCCAGCTCCTGAGGGCTCATCTCCAGCCCCCTGGCCAGCCGGGAAGTGAGAAACGTATCCTGATGGACGGAAAAGAGGAACTCCCCGTCCACCATCAGGGCATACCTGCCCCTGCGGGTCTTTTCAATGCCGGTGACCACCATCCCGCGTCCCTCCTTCCCTTTCCGCGCCGCCCCCTTCCGACGGGCCGGGGCCCTGCGGGCTAATGGTATCATATCACAAAGCCGTCCAAGAGAAAAGGGCAGCCCAAGGGCTGCCCTAAAAAAACGCTTTGCTCCCCGTCCTGTGTTTTTTACTCGTCCTCGTCGTCCACTTCTGCGGTGATGTTCACAGGAGCGCCCAGCTTTTTGGGAGCCGACTTCGCGCCCGCGCCCTTCTTCAGCTGGTCCTTGCCCGCCATCACCTTGGCGGCGATCTCCTCGCAGAGGGCCGGGTTGTCCTTGAGGTATTCCTTCACCTTATCGCGGCCCTGGCCGATGCGGCTCTCGCCGTAGGAGAACCAGCTGCCGCTCTTCTGGATGATATCCAGCTTCACCGCCAGGTCCACCACCTCGCCCACCCGGGAGATGCCTTCGCCGTACATAATGTCAAACTCCGCCTCTTTAAACGGAGGGGCCACTTTGTTTTTTACCACCTTGACCCGGGTGCGGTTGCCGATGACCTCGCCGCCGTTTTTCAGCTGCTCGCTACGGCGGACATCCAGGCGGACGGAGGAGTAGAACTTCAGCGCCCGGCCGCCGGGGGTGGTTTCGGGGTTGCCGTAGACCACGCCGATCTTCTCCCGCAGCTGGTTGATGAAGATGACCACGCAGTTGGTCTTGCCGATGGCCCCGGTGAGCTTGCGCAGCGCCTGGGACATGAGCCGTGCCTGGAGGCCCACATGGGTGTCGCCCATCTCCCCCTCGATCTCCGCCTTGGTGACCATAGCGGCCACCGAGTCCACCACCACCACGTCCACAGCGCCGGAGCGCACCAGCGCCTCGCAGATCTCCAGGGCCTGCTCGCCGGTGTCGGGCTGGGAGACCAGCAGGGAATCGATGTCCACCCCAAGAGCCTTGGCGTAGACGGGGTCCAGGGCGTGTTCCACGTCGATAAAGACCGCCTCGCCCCCCAGCTTTTGGGCTTCGGCCACCACATGGAGGGCCACCGTGGTCTTGCCCGAGCTTTCCGGCCCAAAGATCTCGATGATCCGGCCCCTGGGCACCCCTCCGATGCCCAGAGCGATATCCAGGGACAGGCTGCCGGTGGGGATGGCCTCCACATTCATGGTGGTGTTCTGGCCCAGCTTCATCACCGCGCCTTTGCCGAACTGCTTTTCTATCTGGCCAAGGGCTGTTTCCAGCGCCTTTTTCTTTTCCGAAATCTGCTTGTCCGTCTGCTTCTCCGGGGCCTGCTTCTCTGCTGCCATTTGGGTACCTCCTGTGTCTCGTTTTGGGACCGTATAGTTAGATTATAGTGGATTTCCCCCCGCTTTGCAATAGAAAACGAAAATTTGTTCGTGCCCCTTCACAGGGCCACGGCCGTCCCCATCATCCGGTCGATCCGCCGCCGCAGGGCGGGGCATCCCCGCAATTCCGGGTCGGTCTCCAGCAGCTCCCGGGCGGCGTTCTGGGTCTCGTAAAGGACCTGGCTGTCCTGGCTCAGGTCGGCAATCTTCATCTGGGGGAGGCCGTGCTGCCGCATCCCGAAGAAGTCCCCCGGGCCCCGGAGCTTCAGGTCATATTCCGCGATCTTGAAGCCGTCCCCGCTGCTGCACAGGTATTTCAGCCGCAGGAGGGTGTCCTCGGCTTTGGCGTCGCTGATGAGGATACAGGTGGATTTTTCGCTGCCCCGCCCCACCCGGCCCCGGAGCTGGTGGAGCTGGCTGAGGCCGAAGCGCTCCGCATTTTCCACCACCATAATGACGGCATTGGGCACGTCGATCCCCACCTCCACCACAGTGGTGGACACCAGCAGCTGGGTCTCCCCGGCGGCAAAGGCCCGCATGGCGGCCTCCTTGTCGGCGGGCTTCATCTTGCCGTGGAGGAGCCCCAGCCGGTAGCCCCGGAAGGGTCCCTCCCGGAGCTGCGCCGCATAGGCCACGGCAGCCTTGCGGCCGTCCCCTTCCCCATCCCCGCTTTCCTCTACCAGAGGGCAGATGATATACCCCTGAAGCCCCCGGTCCAGGTGCCCCCGGACATAACCGAAGGCCCGTTCCCGCTTGGCGCCGTCGATGAGGAAGGTGTCTATCTTTTGCCGCCCTGCGGGGAGCTCGTCTATGACGGACAGGTCCAGGTCTCCATAAATAATGAGGGCGAGGGTCCGGGGGATGGGGGTGGCGGACATGACCAGGGTGCCGGGGTTGTCCCCCTTCTGCCCCAGGGCCATCCGCTGGGCCACCCCAAAGCGGTGCTGCTCGTCGGTGACACAGAGCCCCAGGTCCTTGAAACCGGCGTCCCCGGTGAGGAGGGCGTGGGTGCCCACGATCAGGTCGATTTCCCCGGCGGCAAGGCGCCCCTTGGCCTCCCGCTTCTCCTTGGCGGTGAGGGACCCGGTGAGAAGCCCCACCCGCATCCCCAAAGGCTCCAGCAGCGGGCGGAGGCTCCTCAGGTGCTGCTCGGCCAGGATCTCGGTGGGGGCCATCAGGGCGCTCTGCCTGCCGTTGAGGAAGGCAAAATAGCAGCAGGCGGCCGCCACCAGGGTCTTGCCGCTGCCCACATCCCCCTGCACCAGGCGGTTCATGGGCCGGGAGGAACAGAGGTCGGCCACGGCCTCGGCCACAGCCCGGCGCTGGGCCCCAGTGGGGGCAAAGGGCAGGGAGGACCAGAATGGGGCCAGGTCCTTTTCCACCATCGGCCGGGAGCGGAGCTGGAGCCGCCCCTCCTTGAGACGGGCAAAGCCCATCCCCAGACAGAGAAGTTCCTCAAAAATCAGGCGCCGCCGGGCTACCTCCGCCTCCTCCGCGGTGTGGGGCCGGTGGATGTTGCGCAGGGCAAAATCCAGGGTACACAGGCCGTACTGCCGGCGCAGGGAGGAAGGCAGGCTTTCGGGCAGCTCCCCCAGCGCCCCCAGGGCGGCGTCCACATTGCCGCTCACTCCCTTGGAGGTGAGCCCCGCCGTCAGGGGGTAGACCGGCCAAAGGCCGCTGCCGCCGGCGGGGAAAACCATCGGCGCCCGCATCTCCCGCCGAAGGAAGGTCCCCTCCATTTTGCCATAAAAAATATATTCCTGGTTTTCACGCAGGCTTTCCACCGTATATTTGGCGTTGAAAAAGGTAATGGTAAGGGAGGAAGCTTGGTCCACCGCTTTCACCTTAAAGACGGACAGGCCGCTGCGTATCCGCTGCTCCCGGCTCTTGGCGGCCACCACAGCCCGCACCGGGGCCGTCTCCCCCAGGGGCGCGCCCAGGATGGAGGCGGGGCGGGTCAGGTCCACATAGCTGCGGGACAGGTGGTAAAGAAGGTCCTCCACCTTCTCCACACCCAGCCTGCGGTAAAGCTTCTCCCGGGCCTCCCCCAC
>JAEXZK010000262.1 GCA_023451415.1 Bacillota bacterium
CGGCTGGAGGCGCTGCGCCTTCAGGCCAAGGAAAAGGATGAGTATCTGGGCGCCCTGCGGGAGGAGCAAAAGAGCTGCAAAGCCTTTGTGGATGAGCTGACCGAGACCCTGGAAAGCCTCAAAAACACCCGCAGCGGCTATGCCTTTAAGCTTTCCGGCAGGGACGACAAGATCGCCCAGCTGGAAGAGAAGCAGAGAAGCTACGAAAAAGCGGCAGGAGAGAAGCTCCAGCGGGCGCAGGTCCTCACCGACCTGGAAAAGAACATGGAGGGCTTTTCCGGCAGCGTCAAGGCCGTGATGCGCTATGCCGCCCAGGGTGCGGTCCGGGGCGTGGTGGGGCCCGTTTCCTCCCTCATTACGGTGGAGAAGGAAAACAGCACCGCCATCGAGATCGCCCTTGGCGCCGCCATGCAGAACATCGTTGTGGAGGACGAGAACACCGCCAAGCGGGCCATCTCTCTCCTCAAGGAGCAGAAGGCGGGCAGATGCACCTTCCTGCCCATGACCACCATCAAGGGCAGCCGCATCCGGGAGCCCGGCCTGGAAAAGCACCCCGGCTATGTGGGGATTGCCTCAGAACTGGTCTCCTGCGACGATAAATACCGCCCCATCATCGAGAACGCCCTTGGCAGGATCGTTATTGCCGACGACATCGACAGCGCCATCGCCATGGGCAAGGCCTGCGGCCACCGCTGGCGGATCGTCACCCTGGACGGCCAGGTGGTCAACGCGGGCGGTTCCCTCACCGGCGGCTATGTGGCCAAAAGCGCCAGCATCCTCAGCCGCAAAAATGAGATCGACCGCCTCACCGCCGACGCCCGGGAGCTTTCCGCCCAGGGGGCCCAGGTGGAGGCTCAGGCGGAGTCCGTCCGCCGGGAGACCTCCGAGATACGGGCGCTGCTGGACGGTGTGGACGCCGAATACAAGACCGCCAACGAGGACCTGATCGGCGCGGCCGCCGAGCTGCGCCGGGTGACGATGGCAGTGGAGGAGGCCGAGCGGCTCAGCGAAGAGGGCCTCAAAGAGTTTGACGCCCTCACAGCCCGGGTGGAGGAGCTGAAGAGCCAGAAACTCACCTCCGCCGACCTGATCCAGAAGCTGACTGAGAGCTGCGATAAGATCGCGGGGGACATCGCCGCCGCCGCAGGAGAACAGGCGAGGCTCTCCGAGGAGATCGCCCAAAAGACCCAGCTCCTTTCCGACCGGCAGGTGGCCTTTGCCTCCTCCGACAAAGATCTGGAGGCCCTGCGCGCCGCTTTGGAAAACATCCGGCGGCAGAAAGAGGGCAACGCCACCCGCCTGGACGAGCTCCGGACGCAGCTGGCCCAGCTGGAGGGAGCCAACCGGGGCATCAGCGAAGAGATTGAAAGCATCCGCTCTGCCGTGGCCAGCAGCCGGGACACGGTGGACCGACTGAACGGCGAAATATCGGCCAAACTAAAGGAGCGGGAGGAGGCCGAGGGCCGCGCCACCCGCCTCCGCCAGCAGGAAAAGGAGCTGAACGGTCAGCGGGAATCCGCAGCCGGGGAAGTGGCCCGCCTGGAGGAACGGCTGAACAATATCAACGCCGAAAGCGACAACATCGTCAAAAAGATGTGGGATGAGTATGAGCTGACCAAGACGGAAGCGGCGGAGGCCGCCATCCCCATTGAAGACAGCGCCGCCGCCCAGCGCCGCCTGACGGAGCTGAAGAACAAGATCCGGGCCCTTGGCTCGGTGAATGTGGCGGCCATCGAAGAATTCAAGGAAGTCTCGGAACGGTACTACTTCCTAAAAGACCAAATCAGCGACGTGGAAAAGTCCAAGGCGGAGCTCCAGAGGCTGATCACCCAGCTTTCCGCCCAGATGAGCAGCATTTTCCTGGATAAGTTTGACCGCATCAGCCGGAATTTCAGCGAGATTTTCCGGGAGCTGTTCGGCGGCGGCAAGGGGGAGCTGAAGCTTACCGACGCCTCCGACGCCCTGGAGACGGGCATCGACATCTACGTCCAGCCGCCGGGCAAGATCATCAAGAACCTGACAGCCCTCTCCGGCGGCGAGCAGGCATTTGTGGCCATCTGCATCTATTTTGCCATTCTCAAGGTGAGCCCCGCGCCCTTTGTCCTTATCGATGAGATTGAGGCCGCCCTGGACGACGTCAACGTCACAAAATTTGCCACCTATCTGCGGAAGATGACCGACCGCACTCAGTTTATCTCCATCACCCACCGCCGCGGCACCATGGAGGAGGCCGATGTGCTGTACGGGGTCACCATGGAGGAGGAGGGCGTCTCCAAGCTCCTGCGCCTCAACGTCGGCGAGCTGGAGGAAAAGCTGAAAATCAAGCTGAAATGACAAAATCGCCGCGGACGCCGCGGAAGGGAGGTCCCTATGGGCTTTTTGAACTTTTTGACCCGTGGTCTGAAAAAGACCCGCAGCAACCTGTCCATGCAAATGGAGAGCATCTCCGGCAAGATCACCCCGGAGACACTGGAGGAGCTGGAGGAGATCCTGGTCCTTTCGGACGTGGGGGTGCGCACCGCCGGCAAGATATGCACCATGCTGGATGAGCGGGTCCGGAAAAAGGGGGCCGACGCTTCCCAGCTCCGGGAGCAGCTCCGGGACGTCATTGTGGAGATACTGTCCCCCGACCAGGGCCTGGATCTGAGCGGCAGGCCCGCCGTAATCCTGGTGGTGGGTGTCAATGGGGTGGGCAAGACCACCACCATCGGCAAGCTGACCCACTACCTCCGGGAGGAGGGGCATTCGGTGCTTCTGGGGGCCGCCGACACCTTCCGTGCCGCCGCCGCCGAGCAGCTGGAGATATGGGCCCAGCGCAACAGCTGCCATATCGTCAAGCACGCCGAGGGCTCCGACCCTGCCGCGGTGGTCTTTGATACCGTATCCGCGGGCAAGGCGCGGGATGTGGATGTTGTGATCTGCGACACCGCAGGGCGCCTCCACAACAAGAAAAACCTTAT
The DNA here is from genome assembly GCA_023451415.1 of Bacillota bacterium. Taxonomy (GTDB): domain Bacteria; phylum Bacillota; class Clostridia; order Oscillospirales; family Ruminococcaceae; genus Angelakisella. The sequence goes on from JAEXZK010000262.1 coordinate 2,961, forward strand.
GGACGAGCTGGAAAAAATCGGGCGGGTGGTGGCCCGCGAGGCCCCGGACAGCAGCAAGGAGGTCCTGCTGGTGCTGGACGCCACCACCGGCCAGAACGGGCTCAACCAGGCCCGGGAATTTGCCCAGGCCTGCGGCGTCACCGGCATCGTCCTCACCAAGCTGGACGGCACCGCCAAGGGCGGCGTGGTCATCAGCATCCGGGACCAGCTGGGCCTGCCCATCAAGTTTGTGGGCGTGGGGGAGCAGATCGACGATTTGAAGCCCTTCTCCGCCTACGAATATGCCACGGCCCTTCTGTATGACGAAGGCGAGGGAGAGGAACCATGAGGATCGTCGTCGCCACCCGCAACAGCGGCAAGCTCAAGGAGTTTGGCCGCATCCTGTCCCCACTGGGCTATGAAGTGGTAAGCCAGGAGGAGGTCTGCCCCGGCGTGGAGGTGGAGGAGGACGGCGTCACCTTTGCCCAGAACGCCTACAAAAAAGCCCATGAGCTTTTTCTCCGCACCGGCCTGCCCACCATAGCCGACGATTCCGGACTCTGTGTGGACGCCCTGGGCGGCGAGCCGGGGGTCTATTCCGCCCGGTATGCCGGGGAGCCCCACAGCGACGAAGCCTGCAACCGCAAGCTCCTCAGGAACCTGGAGGGCGTCCCGGCCGGAGAACGCACCGCCCGCTTTGTCTCCGCCATCTGCTGCGTCTTTGCCGAAGGCGACGTTGTGGCCTGCGAGGACAGCTGTGAGGGGCTGATCGGCTTTGAGCCCCGGGGAACCGGCGGTTTTGGCTACGACCCGCTGTTCCTGGTGGGGGATAAAAGTTTTTCGGAGCTGAGCGGCGAAGAAAAAGACGCCGTCAGCCACAGAGGCAAAGCGCTCAGGGCCTTTGCCCAAATGATGAAGAGGAGAACAAACC
>JAEXZK010000057.1 GCA_023451415.1 Bacillota bacterium
CACGCAGCCCGCAGCATAGTCGATGCGAAGGCCGCCGTTTTCATACACGCTGGACGCCTCACTGGTTTTTTGGCTGTCATAGCGCACCCGGCGCAGGGCCACCCGCAGCCGGGCCAGCAGCTCGTCCACGCTGAAGGGCTTGGTCAGATAATCGTCGGCTCCGGCGTCCAGGGCACTCACCTTGTCCCGGTCCTCGCTCCGGGCGCTGACCACGATAATGGGCACGTTGCTCCAGGAGCGGACCTTTCTGATAATGTCAATACCGTCCATATCAGGAAGGCCCAGGTCCAGGATAATGACGTCAGGGTGGTAGGATACCGCGTCCAGGACGGCGGCGGCTCCTGTCTTGGCCCTGTGGTATTGGTAGGACTGGGTCTCCAGGGTGGTGGAGATCAGGTTGCCGATGGCGTTGTCGTCCTCAACAATCAGGATCTGCGGTTTGTTCATCAGAAGATACCTCCGCGCATTTTAAGGTAAAATAGAAAATCGTCCCCTTGGGGGTATTGCCCTCCACGCCGATGGCGCCTCCATGGGCCTCCACAATGGACTTGCAGAGGGAAAGCCCCAGGCCCAGGCCCCGCCGGCCGTCTCCCCGGGCGTTGCCGGCGGTGTAGAACATATCAAAAAGGCGCTTTTTGGCCTCGTCGGGAATGCCGGGGCCATCGTCCGCCACCTGCACCAGCACCATTTCCCCCTGTTTTTGGGCGGAAAGCAGGATATGGCTGCCGGCGGGGGTGTACTTGACGGCGTTGCCCACAATATTGATGATAACCTGGACGATGAGGCGGGCATCCATTTCCGCCATCAGCAGATCATCTGTGAGAGATACGGAGATCTCGTGCTCAGCTGCCTTCCGGTCCAGGTGGGACAACGCCTCCTGGAACACCTCGTCCAAAAGCTCAGGCTCGGTGCGGATGTCCATGGCGCCGTTTTCGATACGCGTCACCAACAGCAGGTTTTCCACCAGATTGACCAGCCACATGGCGTCATCGTAGATATCGGTGTACAGGCTCTGGCGCTTGGCCTCGTCCAGCACCTTGGAGTTGCCCATAAGGATGCCCGCATTGCCTGAAATACTGGTGAGAGGGGTACGCAGATCGTGGGAAATCGCCCGGAGCAGATTGGCCCGAAGGGCCTCCTGCTGGGCACGCATCTCCATCTGCTGCTTCTCTTTGTCCAGCGCCGCCTTTTCCAGGGCAAGGCCGCTCTCCCCCAGCATGGCGATGAGCAGGTTTTTGGTCAGGGAGTCCAGCTCCGGCTGGCCCGCCATGGCTATCGCCGCCACGGCAAAGACTTCGCTCTGCCCGCGCACCGCCAGATAAAGGCATTTGGCGCTGGGCAGGGTGTTGGTCCCCACGCCGGCGTGCTTGTTGTTCCTGTAAACCCACTGGGCCACAGCCTCCTCGTCCGGAGAGGTAAAGGAATCATCCAGGCCCTCCCTGCCCGCCGGAAAGACCCTGGGTTCCGCCAGCCGCCCCTCCTCCACCGGGTAGAAGATGACGGTGCGGTCCAGGAGCTTGATCATCTGCCGGGCGGTCGTTTCGAGGATTCCCCCCGGGGTGTCCTCCTTCTGCAGCATCTGGCTCGTCCCCAGCAGGGTCTCGGTGCGGTATGCCTTTTGGGCAGACTGCCGGGCCTGGGCCTTGATCCGCATGGTCAGGGTGCTGCCGATGAAGCTGGCCGTCATCATCACCAGAAAGGTGACGGGGTAGCTGGCGTCCGCCATCAGGGTATACCGGGGCGTGGTGAAGAAGTAATTGAACGCCGCCACACTGAACAGGGAAGAAAGGGCTCCGCAGACCCACCCTTCCGCCCACACCGAGGCAAAGAGCACCCCCAGGATATAGACGGTGATGATGTTGGCCTCCCGCAGGCCCGCCGCATCAAAAACGAGCCCGACAAAGGTGGCCAGAACCACCGAAAACAGGCACTTTCCCAGATCCAGCCAAGAGATCCGGAGCGCTTCCCGGCCGGCGGCATACCGCTTTGGCGGCACGTAGGCCGGCTGGAGATCGGGGATGATATAGATATCCAGATTGGGGGCCAACTGAGTAAGGCGGTCCACCAGGTTCTTTCCTGTGGGCAGCAGGCCCCTCCTGTTGTTGGTGCGGCCGATCACGATCTTGGAGACGCCGCTTGCCTTTGCATACTCCGCGATCTGCATCGCCACATCGGCGCCATACACGGTGGCGATCCTGGCGCCCAGGTCCTCCGCCAGCTTCAGGTTGGCCCGGAGCCGCCTGCGGTTGTCCCCCGCCAGCTCCCTGGTGCCCGGCGTCTCCACAAAGAGGGCGGTAAATCCGCTGTGGAAGGCCTCTGCCATACGGGCGGCAGTGCGGATGACCTTGGCGTTGGAGGGAGCGCTGGACAGACAAATCAGGATATGCTCCGCCGCACCGGCGGGTGTGGGTTCCCCGGATGTTTGCGCCGTGCGGCCCAAGCGGTCGGCGGTCCGCCGCAGGGCGATCTCCCGCAGCGCCGCCAGGTTTTTTCGCGAGAAGAAATTGGTCAGGGCCCGCTGGGCCTGGCCCTCCCGGTAGACTTTCCCCTGCTCCAGGCGGAGGATCTGATCGTCCGGCTCGATGTCCACCACCTCCACCTGGGCGGCGGAATCAAAGATCCTGTCGGGGATGCGCTCCCCCACCACCACGCCGGTGATGGAGGCCACAATATCATTGAGGCTCTCCAGGTGCTGAACGTTGACGGTGGTGTAAACGTCGATCCCGGCCCGGAGCAGCTCCTCAATATCCTGATAACGCTTGCGGTGGCGGCAGCCCTCGGCATTCTGGTGGGCCAGCTCATCCACCAGCACCAACTGGGGGCGGCGGGCCAGCGCCCCATCCAGGTCAAACTCCCGCAGGGTGATGCCCTTGTACTGCAGTTCAAGGGGCGGCAGCTGCTCCAGACCTTCCAAGAGAGCCATGGTCTCGGGGCGGGTGTGGGGCTCGACATAGCCCGCCACGACGTCTGTTCCCGCTTTCCGGGCCTGGCGGGCGGCTTCCAGCATGGCATAAGTCTTGCCTACGCCCGCGGCATAGCCAAAAAATATTTTCAGCTTTCCGCTTTTGGGTCCTTCTTCCGCATCCGCACGCCGGAGCAGCGCTTCCGGGCTCGGTCTTGGGTCCTCCATCCCTTTTCACTCCTTCCTCATCTGTTTTTGCCAGTACGCTATGGGTGCGGCAAAGGGCATCAGGGCATGTCCGCGCCCCGGCTGGAGCGCCGTGGGGCGCGGATGGCCTGCGCATGATCGTATAATAGCCGCTTTGCGGTTATGATACCATGAGCATAGCGAATGGTATCATTGGCCATTGAGGCGCTTGTCGCCTTGGCCATAACCGATATAATAACTGTTTTGCAGTTATTATACCATAAAAAAGGTAAGCAGTCTGTTGTGATTTCTCCGCCGGTATTAAGATTCCATTAAAACTGCATTAAGGCTTCTTTTCGTCATCTTAATGCGGCCTTAATGTCAATAGTCATCCCTTAATCCTGTGTTTATGCGCTTCGTGGTATGATGGCCTTACAAGAAAATGTAAATCCATTACCTTTAAAAAGTTGAGGGATGTTTGTGTCTCCATGGAAATCCAACCGGATCACTCCGGCGCAAATCATCATGCTGGGATTCCTTTTTCTGATCCTCACCGGCACACTGCTGCTGATGCTGCCCTTTGCCACCCGCAGCGGCAGGCCGGCCTCTTTCTGGGACGCCCTTTTTTCCGCTGTTTCCGCCACATGCGTCACCGGCCTGGTGGTCCATGACACCTATACTTACTGGTCTGTCTTTGGCCAGGGGGTGCTTCTGACGCTGATCCAGGTCGGCGGCATGGGCGTGGTCACCATGGCTGTGGCTGTTTCTATCTTCACCGGGCGGAAGATCGGCCTCAAACAGCGCATCGTTATGCAGGAGTCCATCTCGGCCCCCCAGATGGGCGGCATCGTCCGCACCACCAGCTTTATCCTCAAGGCCACCCTCCTCCTGGAGGGGGCCGGGGCGGCCTTGCTGGCCCTGCGCTTTTGTCCTCAAATGGGCCTCTTAAAGGGGCTGTGGTTTTCGGTTTTTCATGCGGTCTCCGCCTTCTGCAACGCCGGATTTGACCTGATGGGCGTGACTGTTCCCTTTTCTTCCCTCACCGCCTATGTCGGAGACCCTTTGGTGAACCTCCCCATCATGAGCCTTATCGTCATCGGCGGACTGGGCTTCCTGGTATGGAGCGATCTGCGGCAGAACAGGCTCCACTTCCGGGCATACCGCCTCCAGACCAAACTGGTCCTCACCACCACCCTGATCCTCCTGGTCCTGCCCGCGGCCTATTTTTTCTTTTATGAATTCACTCTCCCCGCCTGGGAAGGGATGACCATGGGAGAACGCTTCTTGGCATCCCTTTTTCAATCCGTGACCCCCCGCACCGCAGGGTTCAATACGGTGGACCTGACACTTCTCCAGGGGCCCTCCGTCCTCATTATGACCCTGCTGATGCTCATCGGCGGCTCTCCCGGGTCCACAGCCGGCGGTTTTAAGACCACCGCTCTCGCCATGCTTTTTCTCTGTATCCGGGCGGCATTCCAGCGCCGGGACAGCGTCCAGGGCTTCCAGAGGCGCATCCCGCCCGAGGTTCTTCGCCATACTGTCTCCCTGCTCACCCTGTATATCACCTTTTTCCTTGCCGGGGGCATCCTCATATGCTGTATGGATGGGGTGTCCCTTACAGCCGCCCTCTTTGAGTGCGCTTCGGCCGTAGGTACCGTGGGGCTCTCCCTGGGCATCACCGGGGAGCTCAGCCTCTCCTCCCGCTTTATCCTGATCCTGCTGATGTACTTTGGCCGCGTGGGCGGCCTCACCATGTTATACGCCGTGGCCAGTAATCACGCCCCTGTCCCCGCCCAGCTGCCCCAGGAAAAAATAGCCGTGGGATAAACCCCTGTTTTTTAATTTGGAGGAATTGTTATGAAAGCGATTTTGCTCATCGGCTTGGGCCGCTTTGGGCGACACATGGCCATCAAACTGCATGAACTGGGCCATCAGGTCCTGGCTGTGGACCAGAATGAGGAACGGGTCAACGAGGTCCTGCCTTTTGTCACCAACGCCCAGATCGGCGACAGCACCAACGAGCAGTTTATCGCCTCGCTGGGCGTGCGGAATTTCGACCTGTGCGTCGTGGCCATCGGCGATAACTTTCAATCTTCGCTGGAGCCCACCTCCCTGCTCAAGGAGCTGGGGGCGGCTTTTGTCCTGGCCCGCGCCAACAGGGATGTTCACGCCAAGTTCCTGCTGCGCAACGGCGCTGACGACGTCATCTATGCCGAAAAGGAAATGGCCATCCGGGCGGCGGTCAAATACAGCTCGGACAACGTCTTTGATTACATAGAGCTGACGCCGGAACACTCCATCTACGAGACGCCGGTCCCCCCTGCCTGGGTGGGCAAAAGCATCATCCAGCTGGCGGTGCGCACCAGGTACCACATCAGCATCCTGGCGCTCAAGCACGGGCCGGATCAGCTGGAGCCCCTGCCCAAG
>JAEXZK010000072.1 GCA_023451415.1 Bacillota bacterium
CATCTTCACCGAGTTTGCCCGGGAAGGAATCGTAATTGATATGATCTCCCAGACGGTGCCCCAGGGCTCCACCATGGACATTTCCTTTACCACCCACTCTCAGCATGTGGTCAAGGTTTTGGAGGTCATTAGCCGCATCAAGGATAAGTACCGCCAGCTGGGGATCATGGTAAGCACCGGCAACTGCAAGATCCAGCTTTACGGCGAGGAAATGCGTGAAATGAACGGCGTGGCGGCTCAGGCTATCATGACGCTGGTGGAAAGCAGCATCGACATCATCATGATCACGACCTCGGAGATCGACATCTCCCTCATCGTCTCCCCCGCCAACCAGATGGCGGCGGTAAAAAAGCTTGAAAAGAGCTTTGGCGTCAAAGCGTCAGTCTGACAAAAACGAAAGGAGCGCTTAATACCTATGGAGTATGGAGAAGAGACTCTCCTTGCCAACAAAAAGTATCTGAGCCTTCTGGCTGTCACCTACCCCACCATCCAAACGGCATCCACCGAAATCATCAACCTGCGGGCGATCCTCAACCTGCCCAAGGGCACCGAGCATTTTATCAGCGACATCCATGGGGAGTATGAAGCATTTTTCCACGTCTTAAAGAACGCCTCCGGATCGGTGAAGCGGAAAATTGAAGAAAGCTTCGGCGATACCCTGACCCCAGAGGAAAAACGCCTGCTGGCCACTATTATTTATTATCCGGAGCGGAAGCTGGCCGAAGTCCGGCGCAGCGGCCTCAACACCAGGTTCTGGTACAAGGCCGTCCTCCAGCAGCTGATTGTGGTGTGCCGGCTGGCCACCTCCAAGTACACAAGGTCCAAGGTGCGCAAGGCCATGCCCAAGGATTTTGAGTATATCATTGACGAGCTGATCAACACCGACAACAACATGGCCAACCGTCAGGATTATTTCAGCAATATCCTGGATACCATTATCGAGATAGACCGTGCCGACGAGTTCATCATTCAGATCTCCCAGCTGATCCAGCGGATGGTTATCGACAAGCTGCACATCATCGGGGATATTTTTGACCGGGGCCCCGGGGCCTGCGCCATTATGGACGACCTGCTCGGCCATCACGATGTGGATTTCCAGTGGGGCAATCACGATATCCTCTGGATGGGCGCGGCCTGCGGCCAGTTGTGCTGTATTGCCAACGTCATCCGCAACTGCATCCGCTACGGCAACTTTGACACCCTGGAGGAGGACTATGGCATCAATGTCCGGCCTCTGGCTGTTTTTGCCATGGAGCAATATGCCAACGATCCCTGCGCCTCCTTCCGGCCCAAACAGGTGGAAAATGACATCAACGGCCACGACCAGCAGCTGGCCGCCAAAATCCATAAGGCCATTGCGGTCATCCAGTTTAAACTGGAAGGACAGCTGATCCAGAAGCATCCGGAATACGAAATGCAGGACCGGCTTTTCCTGGAAAACATCGATCTGACCGCCAAGACCGTATCCATCGGCGGCAAAGTCTATGTACTCAACGATACCTACTTCCCCACCTGCAACCCATGCCATCCCTACGACCTGACCTATGCCGAGGAAGCGCTGATGGATCGCCTGCGCCAGTCCTTCCTCCACAGCCAGAAGCTCCAGCAGCATCTGAGTCTCCTCTTTGAAAAGGGCGGCATGTACAAGGTTTACAACAGCAACCTGCTGTACCACGGCTGCATCCCCCTCAAGGAGGACGGCACCTTTAACTCCATGACCATCGACGGCGTCACGTATCAGGGGAAGGCCCTGCTGGATGTCTGCGACCGGCTCTGCCGCCAGGGCGCCTACGGCAAGGGTGCGGAGCGGGAGAACGGCCAGGATTTTATGTGGTTCCTCTGGTGCGGCCCCAAGTCCCCCCTCAACGGCAAGAGCAAGATGACCACCTTTGAGCGGTGCTTTATCAACGATAAAGCATCCTGGACCGAGGAGAAGGACCCCTATTACCGCTTCATCGACGACGAATCCACTGCGGACCGCATCCTTCAGGAGTTTGGCGTCACCGATCCCAGCGCCCGGATCGTCAACGGCCATGTGCCCGTCAAGATCAGCAAGGGGGAGTCTCCCATCAAGGCGGGAGGCAAGCTGCTTATCATTGACGGTGGGCTTTCCAAGGCTTATCAGCCTGTCACCGGCATCGCAGGATACACCCTGGTTTCCAATTCCCATGAGATGGTTCTGTCGGAGCACCAGCCCTTTGCCGGCATCGATAAGGTTGTGAGAACCAACAGCGATATGCATTCCCAGAACATTCTCATTGAAAAATTCCCGGAGAGAGTCAAGATCCAGCACACCGATATTGGCAGGACCCTGTCCGCCAAGATCATAGACCTGGAAATGCTTCTGGAGGCTTACCGCAAGGGTATTATCAAACAAAATGCAAAATAAGTGAATAAAACAACTCAGCCAGCTTGTGGATATTTATTCCATAAGCTGGCTTTTTTTTCTTTGGGGAGGGAGCCTCCGGCCCTAAGGTTGGGGACGTCCTAATGAGCCATGACGGCCAACTGTTGAAAAACAATATATGAATGTATGGTGGTATAGTAAGTTGCAATAAAGTGACACAGGGTGAATAAAACTTAGCGAATTCTGGACTCTCCGTAGGCCCTACAAGGGCTTGAGTAGGCCATTTGCCATAGCTTTTGAGCGATTTGTATGTAATTTTATGCTAAAATACAAGAATGTTTATGCGCAATTTTCTTGACTCTTCTTGATAATTTGCTATAATAAAAAGCATAAATATTCAATATTGGAGGCATAAATATGAATTGTGCAGATAAGAAAGTTAAAAAAGTGGTTCTGGCATACTCTGGCGGGCTGGATACGTCCATCATCATCCCCTGGCTGAAAGAGCATTACGGCGATTGCGAAGTGATAGCGGTTTCCGGTGATGTGGGTCAGGGCGGCGAGCTGGATGGACTGGAGGAGAAGGCGCTTAAAACGGGAGCCTCCAAGCTGTACATAGAGGATCTGAAGAAGGAATTTGTGGAGGACTACATCTTCCCTACCCTTCAGGCGGGAGCGGTCTATGAAGGAGAGTATCTTCTGGGGACCTCCTTTGCACGGCCCCTCATCGCCAAGCGGATCGTGGAGATCGCCAAGGCCGAAGGGGCTGACGCCATCTGCCACGGATGCACCGGCAAGGGCAACGACCAGGTGCGCTTCGAGCTGGCCATCAAGGCCTTTGCCCCGGAGATGAAAATCATCGCCCCCTGGCGGATCTGGGACATCAAGTCCCGGGAGGAAGAAATCGACTACGCCGAGGCGCACCACATTCCCCTGAAGATCAACCGTGAGACCAACTATTCCAAGGACAAGAATCTGTGGCATTTATCCCACGAGGGCCTGGACCTGGAGAATCCCGCCAACGAGCCCCAGTACCAGAAGCCCGGATTCCTGGAGCTGGGGGTATCTCCCGAACAGGCCCCAGACATCCCCACCTATGTCACCATCACCTTTGAAAAAGGCGTCCCCGTGGCGGTGGACGGCAGCAAACTGGGCGGTGTGGCCCTCATCGAAAAGCTGAACCAGCTGGGCGGCGCCAACGGAGTCGGCATCGTGGACATGGTGGAAAACCGCCTGGTGGGGATGAAATCCAGAGGCGTCTACGAGACCCCCGGCGGCACGATCCTCTACAAGGCCCACAAGCTCCTGGAGCGCATCTGCCTGGACCGGGACACCCAACATTACAAGGAGTTGGTGGCCGCCAAATATGCGGAACTTGTCTACTTTGGACAGTGGTTCACCCCCCTGCGGGAGGCCTTGGCCGCCTTTGTGGAAAAGACCCAGGAGACCGTCACAGGAGACGTCAAGCTGAAGCTTTACAAGGGCAACATGATCCCTGCGGGAATCACCTCTCCCTACTCCCTCTACGACGAGGAAATTGCGACCTTTGACGAGGATCAGGTCTATGACCAGGCGGACTCCCAGGGCTTTATCAATCTTTTTGGCCTGCCCATCAAGGTCAAGGCCCTGTCGGAGCAGAAGAAAAGCGGAAAAGGAGCTTGCTGATATGGCGATGCTTTGGGCCGGACGGTTCCAGAAGGAGCTGGACGCGGAAGTAAATGATTTCAACTCCTCCATTTCCTTTGACGGGAGGATGGCAAAGCAGGATATACAGGGCTCCATGGCCCACGCCGCCATGCTTGCCGCCCAGGGCATCATCTCCCCGGCCGATGGGGACGCCATCCTGGCGGGGCTGGCCGCCATCCTGGAGGATCTGGAAAGCGGCTCCCTTCAGCTGGATATGACCTGTGAGGACATCCACACTTTTGTGGAAGGGGAGCTGACCAGGCGGGTCGGAGACGTGGGCAAACGCCTCCACACCGCCCGCAGCCGCAACGACCAGGTCGCCCTGGACCTGCGCCTCTGCCTCAGGGAGGAGATCGACTGCATCCGCGGGCAGCTGGAAGATCTGGTGAATGCCGTGCTGGAAAAGGCGTCGGGACATATCCACACCATCCTTCCCGGATACACCCACCTCCAGCGGGCGCAGCCCATTTCCTTTGCCCACCACCTGCTGGCCTACGCCCAGATGTTCCTCCGGGACCTGGACCGGCTGGCGGACTGCCGCCGCAGAATGAATCTTTCCCCCCTGGGCAGCTGCGCCCTGGCGGGCACCACCTACCCCACCAACCGCGAGATGACCGCCAAGGCCCTGGGGTTTGACGGCGCCACTGTCAACAGCATCGACGGGGTCTCGGACCGGGACTTTGCCGTGGAGCTGGCCGCCGCCCTGTCTGCCATAATGATGCACCTCTCCCGTTTTTCCGAGGAGATCATCCTCTGGTGCTCCTGGGAATTCAAGTTTGTGGAGCTGGACGACGCCTATGCCACCGGTTCCAGCATCATGCCCCAGAAGAAGAACCCCGACATTGCCGAGCTGGTCCGGGGCAAGACCGGGCGGGTCTATGGAGGGCTCATCACCCTTCTCACCATGCTCAAGGGCCTGCCCCTGGCCTACAACAAGGACATGCAGGAGGACAAGGAAGCTATTTTTGACTGTGTGGACACAGTCAAGCAGTGCCTTACCGTTTTTGCACCCATGCTCCGCACCATGAAGGTGCTGCCGGAAAACATGAGGGCGGCCGCTGCCAAAGGCTTTATCAATGCCACCGACTGTGCCGATTATCTGACCAAAAAGGGAATGCCCTTCCGCACCGCTTACAAGACGGTGGGTGAGCTTGTGGCCTGCTGTACCAGGGAGTGTCAGACCCTTGAGGACCTCCCTCTGGAGAAATACCAAAGTTTCAGCGGGCTTTTTGAGGAGGATATTTACGAGGCGGTCAGCCTGGAAAATTGTATGGAAAAGCGGCTCTCCCAGGGCGGAGCGGCGCCTTCTTCCGTGGAGAATCAGATAGCGCTGACCAAAGCGGCTTTGGAAAGGATGTGCGCAAAGTGATCAAGGTCTTCATCGACGGCAGTGCCGGGACCACCGGGCTGCGCATCCGCCAGCGCCTGGAGGTCCGGAAAGACATCCGGCTGACGGTGCTGCCCGAGGAGCTGCGGAAGGACCCGGAAGCCCGGAAGGAGGCCATCAACAGCGCGGACGTTGCCTTCCTCTGTCTGCCTGACGATGCGGCGCGGGAATCGGCGGAGATGGCCGCCCCGGAGATAAAGCTCATTGACGCCTCCACCGCCCACCGGGTGAGCCCGGGATGGTGCTATGGCTTCCCCGAGCTCTCCCCCGCCTTTCGCAAAGCCTTGGGGAAAAGCTTCCGGACGGCGGTGCCCGGGTGTCATGCCAGCGGCTTTGTGGTCCTGGTTTATCCCATGGTGGCCTCCGGCCTTCTTTCCACTGACTATCCCCTGGCCTGCCATTCGGTGACAGGGTACAGCGGCGGCGGCAAGGGGATGATTGATAACTATGAAAGGCCGTTCCGGGACAGGCAGCTGAAGAGCCCCCGGCAGTACGCCCTGGGGCAGGCCCACAAGCATCTGCCCGAAATGACAAAGATCTGCGGCCTGGATCAGGAACCCCTCTTCTCCCCCATTGTCGCAGACTTTTACAGCGGCATGGTGGTGACGGTTCCCTTGCACGCCTCCCTGCTGGCTGAGGGAGCCACCCTGGCCCGCGTCCATGAGATG
>JAEXZK010000091.1 GCA_023451415.1 Bacillota bacterium
GGATGTCCACTGACTCACCGGGGGTGGTGACGGTGACGACGCTGTCGCAGACGGTGGGCATCCGACCCCGGACCAGGGGCGCCACGAAGATGGTACACTTGGCGCCGTTGGCGGTGTCGGGATGTCCCCCGGGGGCGCCCCGGAGGATGCCGTCGGAGCCGGTGATGACGTTGACGTTAAAGTCCACATCGATCTCCAGGGCGGCCAGAACCACATAGTCCAGCTTGTTGACATAAGCGCCCTTGTTCATGGGGTTGGCGTACTCCGAGCAGGTCACCTCATAGTGGCCGGGGGTGACCCCCAGGGACTCGATGGCCCCCATGTCAAAATCCTGGGTATCCGCCAGCTGTTTGATATAACCTTCCTTGAGCATCTCCACCATGGGGGTCGAGATGCCGCCCACAATCCAGCCGATGCTGATCCCTTTTTCCTCCATGAATTTCTTCAGGAAGAGGGTGGTGGCGATGGAGGGCCCGCCCACGCCGGTCTGGAAGGAGAATCCATCCTTAAAGTAGGGGGTGGCGCGCATGATCTCGGCGCACTTTTCAGCGATCATCAGGTCTCTGGGGTTGTCGGTAATCCGTGCGGCGGCGCTGGCGATCTTGGCAGGGTTGCCGATCTCGTCCACCACTACCACATAGTCCACATCCACACAGCTGATGCTGCACGGCTTGTTGGGGAAGGGCACCAGGGTGTCGGTGATGACCACCACCTTGTCGGCGTATCTGGCGTCAATGTCGGAGTAGGACAGGCCGCCGCAGTTGGACTTGCCGCCCTTGCCGCTGGCGTTGCCGCACTCGTCGCTGCTGGACGCGCCGATGAAGGCCACGTCGATATGTACCTCGCCGCATTCCACGGCCCGGATCCGTCCGCCATGGGTGCGGAGGATGGCCGGGGTCTTCAGCTTGCCGGTGGAGACGGCCTCGCCGATCTTCCCCCGGATGCCGCTGGTCTGGATGCCGGTGACAATCCCCTGCTCGATGTACCCGGCCACCGGATCGTGAGCCGAGCCCAGGGAAGACGCCGCGATGGTGATGTCTTTAAAGCCCATCTCGGCGATTTCCTTCATCACCATGTTGACGATGTAGTCGCCGTCCCTGAAGTGGTGGTGGAAGGAAACGGTCATGCCGTCCTTGAACCCCACGGCCTCAATGGCCTCCCGGATGCCGGCCAGGACCTTGCTTTCCTTGGGGCTTACGCCGGCGCGGACGGTGGGCCCGACTTTGGTATACTCGTACCCGTCCCGGTAGCCGTTGCCCTGGAACACCTCTCTGCCGCCGGTGAGCAGCTCATCGGGGATTTCTCTGCCAACTGCGTTTCTCATACTCACAAATCCCCCTTATACAGTCCGGTTGCTTTGGCCAGTGCCAGAGTACGTTCCGCGCCCTCGATGAAGGCGATGTCCAGCATCTTGCCGTCAACCTTGAAGATTCCGATGCCTTTTTTGGCGTTTTCCCGGATCGCATAAACCACCCGTTCCGCCTCGGCAATCTCCTTGGCGCTGGGGGCGAATATCTCATGGACAATGGCGATCTGCTTGGGTGTGACGATGGATTTGCCGTCAAAGCCCATCTCCTTGATGAGGATGGTCTCCTTGCGGAAGCCCTCCATGTCCTTGAAATCGGTAAACACGGTGTCAAAGCACTGCACACCCGCCGCACGGGCCGCAATGACGACGTTGCCCCGGGCGGTGAATATCTCATTGCCGCTGGGGTAGTACTTGGTGTGGAGGCACCGGCGGTAATCGCCGCCGGAGATGGCGATGCCGAACATCCGGGGGGACGCCTTGCATATCTCCAGAGCGTTGATAACGCCCATGGGGCTCTCCAGGGCCGCCATCAGCAGAGTCCTGCCCTCCTCCACGCCGAATTCCTTTTCGGCCGCTGCAACAGCGTCCTCAATGATCTTGACATCCTGGGCCGATTCGCACTTGGCGATGCGGATGCCGTCCGCGCCGCCGGCTACGCAAACACGGACGTCCTCCTGCCAGTGAGGGGTGTCCAGCGCGTTGATGCGCACCAGACGTTCAGTGTCGCCGTAGTCCACGCTCTTGAGCGTGTGGTACAGAGAGAAGCGTGCGGAATCCTTCTGATTCTCGGAGACCGCGTCCTCCAGGTCAAAGATAATGCTGTCGGCGCCATAGATGTAGGCATCCTTCACCAGGCTGGGCTTCTGGGCGCTGAGGAACATCATGGTCCTTCTCAGTCTGTTTTTATCGGGGTTCTTCATTGTATCCCCCCTCCCCACGGAATGTTCTTCTCGGATGTTCCGTCCGCCCGGAAGACCGCGCATTCCACACGCGCCCTCAGGGTGCAGTCCAGGGCTCCCCGGTCCACAACGGTCACCTTGGCGTCCTTGACCTCCAGACGTTCCAGCACCTCCATCACCGACGTGCGGATGGCCCGCCCGTACTGGTTGATGACGCTGCTGTTCACAGACAGCTGGATTCCGTCACCCGGCTCCACCGTCACCATGACATCGCTGGATTCCAGCGTGCCGGCAACGGCCGTTTCTTTCACTTTCAACACTGATTCCTCCCTTTCATGCGCCCGGCCTGTTGTCAGGCCGTAGTTTCCTGCTTTTGGCTCTTTTTCTTCTTATAGCTTTTATAGAAAGCAAAGGCGTACATCACCACAAAGATCATCATGACCGCCAGGGTGATCGGCCGCCCAAAGAAGGCCGTAAAGCTGTTATCCGCAATCTCCATACCGCGGCGGAAGTTCTTCTCCAGCATGGGGCCCAGCACCAGCGCCAGGATTAGCGCCGAGGTGTCGAACTTGTATTTCTTGAAGAAGTAGCCGAAAATACCGCCGAAGATCATGATGTAGATATCCATCATATTGCCCTGATAAGCATAGCAGCCAACCAGTGCCAGCATCATGATAAAAGTGCCCAGGATGTGATAGGGAATTTTGAGTATCTGGGCAAAAATTTTGGCAATGCCAAAGGAGATGAAGATCATGGAAATGTTGGCGATGACCATGGAGGTAAAGGTGGCGGACAGATACTCGGGCTGCGCCTTAAGGAGCATGGGGCCCATCTGTACGCCCTGGATGGCCAGAGCGGTCATCATCATGGCAGCCGCGTTGCTGCCCGGGATGCCCATGGCCAGCAGCGGTACCATGGCGCCGCCGGTGGCCGCGTTGTTGGCGGTCTCGGAGGCGCAGATGCCGTGGGGGTCGCCGTGGCCCAGCAGCTCGGGATGCTTGCTGCACTTGGCCTCAACAGTATAGGACAGCCAGGCGGCGATGGTGGCGCCCGCGCCTGGCATAATGCCCACGATGGTGCCCAGGATACCGGAGCGCAGGGCGGTCCACTTCAACTCCCACAGCTCCTTAAAACTGGCAAGCTTTGTGACCTTGGCCTGGTTTTCCTTGCTGTATGCGCTCCTGTCGGAGGGCTTGCGGATCTGATTAAAGATCTCCACCGCCGCAAAAACGCCCAGCATAAAGGGCAGGGCTTCGATGCCGTCCAGCATCTTGGAACTGCCAAAGGTGAAACGGGGGACGGAGGAGAACCAGTCAAGACCGATGGTGCCCAGCCAAAGGCCGACAATAGCGGAGGCAAAGGTGTTGAGCTTGTGATCCTCATCCAGGAAAATCAGGATGCTCAGGCCCAGGAAGCAGACCGCGAACTGCTCCGCGGAGCTGAACTTGAGGGCCAGCTTCATCAAGGGCTGGGTAAGCAGGAACATGATGATGCAACTGGCCAAGCCGCCCAGGCCGGAGCTGACTAAGGCGATGGTCAGGGCCTTGCCCGCCTCGCCCCGCTGTACCATGGGGTAGCCGTCCAGAACGGTGGCCGCGCTGGAGGGGGTGCCCGGGATCTTGAAGAGGATGGCGGTGATGCTGCCGCCGGTAATGGCTGCGCAGTACACAGCGCTTAGGAAGGCAATGCCCACCACGGGGCTCATGCCGTAGGTAAAGCTGATGCAGAGTACAATGGCCATAGTGGCGCTGACGCCCGGCAAAGCGCCGAACACAACGCCCAGCACCACGCCGGTGACAATCCATATCAGCGTGGCGGGATTACATACAACCTGGATACCAGTAAGTAATAGTTCCATAGATTCACTTTCCTTTCTGCCGATGGATGATCCGGTTCCTCACATTATGACCAGAGGTACTCCAGCCACTTGCCGAAATCATAGAGCGGGCCGGCGCCGCGGGGCACGCTGACGCCAAGTCCCCAGGTAAAGATGACATAAACGGCTATTGTGATGACCAGTCCCGCCAGCAGAACCTTCCAGGAAAATTTACTCCCCAGCAGGAGCTGCATACCGATGCAGAAGAGAATTGTCGCCAGAATAAAGCCCAGGTAGGGCAGCAGAACGGCGTAGAGGATAAGCCAGACAAAAGAAACCAGAAGGAGCCGGATATTCTTATTTTTAAACCCAAAAATGCTCAGATCAATTTCCCATTTCTCTTTGGGGAGCCTGCGTACAATTCCCACTACCTTGATGGAAAACAGGATTACCGCAAGCACCAGAAGTATCATCGGCCAGTATCTGGCCCAGACATGCCCGTCCCAGATGGCGATCTGGCCGGAATAGATCAGCATCGCCACAAAAAAGACAAGCAGAAAACCGTTAAAAATCAATTCGCCCATGCATGAATCCCCTTTCTTTTACTGTCGGACAGGGTGCCGGAAAAGCGCTCTCCCGGCGGCGAACCCATGGGAACTCCGCCGGGAGGGGTCCCGCTTTGGCGCGGGCGCCTATGCATTTGAGAAAGAAGAGGCCATAGGCTTAAGAGTTCAGCTCCACAGCGGTGTCATAGGTGTTCTTAAACACGTCGGACAGCTCTTCGGCGGTCCAGAGATAATCATTGGTCATGCCGTTGGCCTTCAGCCACTCCTGCCACTCGGTGTTCTCGGTGGCAACCTTGTGGACAGCGGCGGCAAAGGCGTCGATGGCCTCTTGGGGTGTGCCTTTCATGGCAGTAAAGACGCGGTAGTAGCCCAGGGTGGACTCATAGCCCAACTCCTTGGTGCAGGGGACGTCTTCGTAGGAGGGGTTGCGCTGGTCAGCCATGACAATCATGGGGATCAGGTCTCCAGACTCGACGTAAGCGCCGGTATCGGACCAGGTGTTGACGGTCATATCCAC
>JAEXZK010000128.1 GCA_023451415.1 Bacillota bacterium
ATTCGCTTGGTATGCTCTTCCCGGATCATATCCCTTGTGCCCGCGATCACCAATGTGGGGATGTCGAGCTTTTGCAATTCTTCGCCTCGGATATTGGGTTCGTTGACCATCAGACCCAGTATCTCCGCATTGCGCTGCGCTGCGGGGCTCCATCGGGCAAAAAGCAAGGCTATCCGGTATCCGATCACAATGGGAAGCTGCACCGGCAACTTTACTCCTGCGGGGCTGAGATTTGCGCCGCAAAGAATCAGCTTTTCCACCCGGTCCGGATATTTTAAGGCAAAGGCAAGAGCAATGTTTCCGCCATCGGAGAAGCCCAAAAGGCTTGCTTTTTCCAGACTGTTGGCATCCATAAAACAGCGCAGATCTTCCGCAAATTGTTGGATCGTAAACGGCGCCGTCCCACGGGGAGACTTCCCATGTCCCCGTGTGTCCAAAGCATAGACCATGTAATTTTGAGAAAAAGCGGCTGTCTGGCGGACAAAGTACTCGCCGCTTTCCCCATTGCCGTGGAGCAGGATCAGCGGCTTTCCTGCTCCCGATACCGCACAGTGTAATTGAATATCCATTCGTCGCTCCTTTTGGGATCCGGGATTTCTATTTGTCCTCCACCTGTATTTCCTGGGAAAGAGCGAAAGAATACAGGATCATTTCTCCGATCTCCACGTTAAGATAATCCTCAAGGATGGCCTTATAAAGCCGAAGTTGGCCGGCGTACCGCTGCCGTAGGGTCTCCATATCCCGGACCCTGTCGGTCTTATAATCCACCACCACGCCCCGGTCGCCTTCCAGGAAGACGCAGTCGGCAACGCCCTGGACCACCGTGGCTCCCGAGACCTGAAAGGCGGGATCGATGCGGCTCAGCTCCTCGGGACGGAATTCCCGCAGGAAGCGTATCTCGCGGTACACCTGGGGGGAGGCCAGTATCCGGCCGCCCACCGCGCTCTGGAAGAAACGCCGGATCACCTGGCGGTCCACATATTTGGCCTCCTCGGCGGAAAGGAACCCCAGCCGGTACAGACGGCCGATCTCCCCTTCCGGGTCGGCGGACGCGGCGGCAAAGTCTGCAAACTGCATAAACTTGTGGGCCGCTATACCTCGTTCTGCAGGGGTCAGCCGCTGGCGGGTCAGCGCCTTGGGCCTCCGGGCAAACAGCTCCCGTTCCCCTACCCCTTCTTTGGACAGCTGGGAGACCGATACCTTGGCGGGGGTCTCCGTATCCCCAGTATAGGGGTACCGCCAGGCCAGCACGCCCTGAAGCCGCCGGACCTCTTCTTCGTCAGGGGCGGGCAGTTCCCGGGGCGCCTTGGGGGCGCCGGCGTCCTCCTGCCCGCCGCCCGGGGCAAATACCGCCGCCTGGAGGCGGCCCTCGCTCCTGTCCGAAACACGCGGGGACAGCGGTCCTTCTATGAAAGACGGGTCAAAGTCCCGATGATGGGACAGGGCTCCCGCCAGCCAGTCATAAAAGCTGCCGGCGCTCCGCACCACCCACGGGTCCAGGACGCCGTTCTTTAAAGGCTTGCCCGCCGCCGCAGCCAGCTTGGAAAGCCCCTTGTCCCCGGCGGTGATGTAAAGCCGCTCTCTGGCCCTGGTCAGCGCCACATAAAGGATGCGCAGCTCTTCGGACAGCATGGCCCTCCGGTTTTCCACAGCCATGGCCATATAGGGCAGGGTCTTGTGCTGGCACAGCTTCCGGTTGTCCCGCAGGATGCAGGCAAAGCCCAGGTCGGGGTGGAGCAGGGTGTCCGCCGTCAGGTCCATGGTGTTGAACTGAGCCGAGGCATCGCAGAAAAAGACCACCGGGAACTCCAGCCCCTTTGACTTGTGTACACTCATGATGGAAACACTGTCCCTGCCCGAAGCCGAGGCAGCGGGCAGGTCGTAGCCGTATTCCTCCAGGGCGGTCAGGTAGGAAACAAAACCGTCCACCCCGCTGCCGCCATTGCGGCGATAGAGGGCGGCATACTCGGCCAGCAGGCGGAGATTGGCCTGGCGGCTCTCCCCCTGGGGCATGGCCCGTGCCTTGTTAACCGCCCCGGTGCGCCGGTAGAGCTCCGTCACCACCTGGTCGGCGGAGGAGACCGCCGCCAGCCTGCGCAGCTGATGATAGTCCTCCCAGAACCGGCCGCAGAGGGCGTCCTCCCCTTCCCGCTCCCCCAGGGCAAGAAAGAGGCTCTTTTTTTTACCGGAGGCTCTCAAGTCTCCCAGCTGATCTGTTGTAAAGCCGTACAGGGGGGAGGCGAGCACCTTGGCCAGCTCCAGGTCCAACAGCGGATTGCCCAATATCCGCAGGTAGGAGACCACCGGCGCCACTTCCTTGGCCTCCAGAAAGCCTCCCTGACGGTCCGCACAGCAGTCCACCTCCAGGGCGGAAAGCTCCCGCTCAAAGATTTCCGCCCTGGTCCGGGGGGAACGGAGAAGGATGCAGATATCCCCCGGTTCCAATGGCCGGGGGCCGCTTTTTCCGGTCACGGTCTGGCCGCTGTCCAGCAGGCGGCGGATTTCTTCCGCCACCCACCGTGCCTCGGCCCGAAGCCCTTCGCCGCGGGGCATACCGTCAGGCAGGTCCAGCAGCTGGAAGCGTACGGCACAGCCGCCGGATGGTGGATAAGCAGCTTTGGCTTCCAGCCGGTCCTCCTCGCCATAGGCCATTTCTCCCACAGTGGGGTTCATGGTCA
>JAEXZK010000137.1 GCA_023451415.1 Bacillota bacterium
GTCCAGGACTCCTGGTGCTGGCTCACCACGTCCTCCCTCAGGGGGAAGTAGACCGGAGAGGAGGCGCACAGCTCCAGGAAATAGGGGCATGGCCCCTCCAGCGTCACCTGAAGGGTGCTCTCGTCCACCGCCACGGCCTGAAGCGGGGTGGCGGCTTCCTCACCTTCGGCGGCGGTCTCTTCATCCACCGCTTCGCCCGCCTTCATGGCCCGGGCGCCCTTGATGGGATAAAGCTGATATGCCTCGGGGGAGTCGGTCCCGGGGTCCAGGGCTCTCTCCCAGGCATAGACGAAGTCCTCGGCCTCCACCGCTACGCCGTCGCTCCATCGGGCGGCGCCGTCCAGGTGGAAGGTGATGACCGGCAGGCCCTCGTCGTTTTCTTCTATTTCCCAGCTCTCCGCCACGCCGGGGGCCGCCTCCAGGTTTTTGTCCAGGGTGGTCAGGCCCTCAAAGAGGTGGGCGGCATAAGTAGCGGCAGCCGCGTCGCTGCTGAAGGTGGGGTCCAGGGTTTTGGGCTCGGCGCCAAGCTGGATATTGAGGACCTGGGCCTCGGTGGGGAGCTGAGGCTCCTCAGGTTCGCCGCCGGAGCATCCGCTCAGGATCGCCAGACTTGCGGCCAGCAGCAGGGCTAGGGTTTTCTTCATGAATCGGGTTCCTCCTTGTGGGACTGCCGTGGGCCTGTCCCGGAAATTGTTGGCATAACACGCGCCGCGTGCTTGGGGCACCCCATTATTGTAACGAAAAAACAGCCTTATTAAAAGAGGGTTTCCAAAAAAAGCGCCAAAAATCTGCCACAGGCCCAAAGTTTTGCATCCTGTTCACATTCCCATCAGAGTTTTCCGCTATACTGGGCAGGAATGATTTGAAAGAATCATGTTTTTGGAGTATACTGAAGCAGTATGACATCATGACCGCCGGACGCGGCAGGGCAATCGTCTATGCGGACGGTCCGGCGCTTAGGGAAGGAGCACGTTTTTCTTTGGAGATTTATCTGGATAACAGCGCTACCACCCAGGTCTCGGCCTCCGCCGCCGAAGCGGTGGTGCGGGCCATGACGGAGGAATACGGCAACCCATCTTCCCTCCACCGCAAGGGCTTTCTGGCGGAGCAGGCTATATCCCGCGCCCGGGACACTGTGGCCGCCATCCTGGGGGTGGAGCGGGACAGCATTATCTTTACCGCCAGCGGCAGCGAGGCCAACAGCCTGGCCGTGGTGGGGGCCGCCACGGCAGCCCGCCGTCAGGGGGACAAGGTAGTCCTCACTGCCGTTGAGCACGACTCGGTGCTGGCCTGCGGCCGGCACCTGGAGTCCCAGGGCTTCCGGGTGGCCTATGTGCCTCCCCGTGCCGACGGCTCCGTGGACCCCGCGGCGGTGGCCGCGGAGGTGGACGGCAAAACCGTCCTGGTATCGGCGATGCACGTCAACAGTGAGACCGGCGCCGTCAACGATCTGGCCGCCATCGCCCGGCTGGTGGGGGAACGGAACCCCCGCACCCTGGTGCACAGCGACTGCGTCCAGAGCTTTGGCAAGCTGCCCATCCATCCCAAGAGCCGCGGGATCGCCCTGGTTACCGCCAGCGGCCACAAGATCCACGGGCCCAAGGGGGTGGGCATCCTCTATGCCGCCAAAGGGGTCCGCATCTCCCCCCTCACCTTTGGCTCCTCCCAGGAGCGGGGGCTCCACCCCGGCACCGAGAACACACCCGGCATCTGCGGCCTGGGGGCCGCTGCTGAAGAAATGTGGCGGGGCCGCCGGGAAAACGACGCTCTCTTCCGGGAGCTGAACGCCCGGCTCCGGGGAAATTTATCCCGGATGGAGGGCGTATGCATCAATTCCCCGGCCTCCGGCGCACCTTATATTATGAACCTATCCGTGCCCGGCATCCGCTCCGAGGTGTTCATCCACTACCTGGAGCAGTTCGGCATCTATGTCTCCAGCGGGTCGGCCTGCTCCAAGGGGGCCAAAAGCCATGTGCTCACCGCCATGGGGCTTTCCCCTGCCCTCATCGACAGCGCCCTGCGGGTCAGTTTCTGCCGCTACAACACCCCCCAGGAGGTGGATGAGTTCTGTGCCCGCCTCAGCCAGGGGATGCGGGAGATCGCCCGGGCAAAATGACCCGAAAATGCGGCAATATTCGCCCAGCCGGGTTCGTATTATAATTCGTATTCCAAAGTATGCTTGACAGAGGAGTTTGGGTAAAAAATGAAGGAACTGATCCTGCTCAAATGCGGAGAGATCGCCCTCAAGGGGCTTAACCGCCACACCTTTGAGGCGGTGATGATCAAAAATATGCGCCGCCGCCTGGAGGACCTGGGGGAGTTTAAAATCTGGAACAGCCAGTCCACCATCTACGTTCAGCCCATGGAGGAGGACATCGACATCCCTCTGGCCCTGGAGCGGCTTCAGACAGTATTTGGCATCGTGGCCCTCTGCCGCGCCGCCATTGTGGAAAAGGACTTTGAGGATATCCAGCGGGTGGCTGTGGAATATCTGGAGCCCCACCTGCGCAGCGCCCGCACCTTTAAGGTAAACGCCAAGAGGTCGGACAAGCGCTTCCCCATGGGTTCCCCCGAGATCTGCCGCGAGCTGGGAGCCACCCTCCTGCGCCGCTTCCCCCACCTGCGGGTAAATGTGGAGAACCCACAGGTGACGGTAACGGTGGAAGTCCGGGAGTTTGCGGCCTACATCCATGTGGACCAGCTTCCCGGCGCAGGCGGCATCCCCGTGGGCACCGGCGGCAAGGCGGCCCTTCTCCTCTCCGGCGGCATCGACAGCCCTGTGGCGGGCTACATGATGGCCAAGCGGGGCCTGGAGATCTGCGCCGTCCACTTTGCCAGCCCCCCCTACACCAGCGACCGCGCCCGCCAGAAGGTCATCGACCTGGCGGAAAAGCTCCTGCCCTACACCGGCAAGATCCGTCTTTTTGTGGTCCCCTTTACCCATATCCAGGAGATCATCCGGGACCGCTGTCCCGAGGAGTTCTTCACTCTGGTGATGCGCCGGGTCATGATGCGCATTGCTGAGATCATCGCCCTTCGGGAGAAATGCGGCGGCCTCATCACCGGGGAAAGCGTGGGGCAGGTGGCCAGCCAGACCCTCCAGGCCATCGGCTGTACCGACGTGGTCACCACCCTCCCCATCCTCCGTCCCGCCATCGGCATGGACAAGGAGGAGATCGTCACCATCGCCCGGAAGATCGATACCTTTGAGACCTCCATCCTCCCTTATGAAGACTGCTGCACTGTCTTTACCCCCCGGCACCCCAAAACCAAGCCCAAGCTGGCCGCCGTGGCCGCTGTGGAAGCGGAGATGGCTCTGGACGAGGAGCTGATCCGCCAAGCCGCCGAGGAAGCGGAGCTCATCGTCCTTTCCCCCCGGTATCAGGAGCGGTTCTGACAGCCGCTTTTGTACATAGATGTGCTTATCCCCAACATCATCGGGCAACGGTATGAGACACAAACCAATCCTACCATAGCAAGGGTGTGTTCATTATTAAAGCAGAAATCATCGCCGTAGGCAGCGCCGAGCAGTATCAGCCTTTCTTTGAGGCTTCCGCCGACTACCTGCGCACAGAATTCTATTCCATGGGCGTCCAATGCGAGGGCTTTACCGCTGCAGGCACCGATCCCGCCAAGCTCTTTGCCGCGGTGCGCCAGGCGGCCCAGCATGCGGCCGTGGTGGTGGTGCTGGAAAGCCCCGAGGGGGCGGCCGTCAGCGCCGTCACCATGGTCCTCTGCCAGGGCTTGGGCCTGAAAGCCGAGCTGAACGCCGAGGCCCTGGCCGCAGCCCGGGCCCATGCCGTCAAAACCGGGCGCAGTCTCACCGAAGAGGAGGCCAAGGCCTTTGCTGCCTTCCCCCAGGGTGCGGTGCTCCTGCCCAATCACAGCGGCCTGGTCCAGGGGTATGCCCTGCCGGCCAAAAAGCAGCTGATGCTGGTCCTCCCCTCCACCCCCAGCGAGCTGTCCATCACCTTCTCCAGCAATGTGAAAGACCTCTTCCGTCCCTACCAGGCCACGGTCCCCACCACCCCGGAGCAGAACCGGGCCCCCGGCAGCCAGACCGCCAGCCGGGTTATCCGCGCAGCACAGCTGGATGGCGAGCCCATCCCCGCCCTGCTGCGCCCCTTTGTGGAACGGCAGAACCCCCGGGTGGAGCTCCGCGGCTCCATGGGGGATTATGAGATCACAGTGGAGGCCTCCTGCCAGACCAAGGCCGCTGCCGTCTCCCTCTGTGACGAAACCGTGGAGGAGCTCCAG
This sequence comes from Bacillota bacterium, assembly GCA_023451415.1. Lineage (GTDB taxonomy): Bacteria > Bacillota > Clostridia > Oscillospirales > Ruminococcaceae > Angelakisella. The sequence continues at coordinate 4,258 of JAEXZK010000137.1, forward strand.
GGCATACTCGGCCCCTTCCTGTACAGCCTCAGCGGGGAACGGCTGGAGGAACTGGCCGTCCAGGGCCTCTCCCATCTGGGCAAGACCCTGGCTGTGGCCGAATCGGGGAGCGGCGGGCTGCTGGCCCAGCGGATCAAGGCCGTCCCCCAGGGGCCAGCCTGCCTGGGCTTTGAGGCCGTGACCCCCGACCGCCAGTCCAAAAGCGAGCAGCTTGGCATCTCCAAGCAGCTCCTGGGGGCTCACGGAGGCTCCAGCCGCCAGGCGGCCGCCGCCATGGCCCTGGGCGCCCGCAAGCAGGGGGAGACCCAGCTTGGCCTTTCCATCACCGGCATTTTTTCTGACCAGGTGAAAAGCCGCTTCCAGCCCGGCACCATCCATGTGGCCCTCACCGACGGCCAGCAGGTCTGGGTGCGCACCCTTCATCTGAACCCCCAGGGCGACCGGGACTTCTACCGCAGCGCCGCGGTCCTCCAGGCGCTGAACATGGTGCGTCTCTACTGTGCCAGCTTCCCCCATCCCCTCCCCGGCGGCATGACTCCCGCCAAGGCCACCGGCGCCGGAAAGCAGGAAGGGCCCCTGGAGCGGTTCTCCGCCTTCTTTGCCTCCCTGGGCGGCGGCAAAAAGCCCCGCGCCGCTGCCGGCTCCAAGGAGCTGGCGCCCTCCGGAGAGCAGGGCCCCCGCCTGAACCTCTTCCAGAAGCTGAAGGCCGGCAAGCTGGACCGGAACGATAAAATCCGCCTTGGGGTGGTGGGCCTTTGCGCCGTGGTTTTCATCAGCTGCCTGGTCTACATCGGCAGCGTCTATCTGGAATCTCACAACAACGCCAAGCTCAACGACGCCCTTTCCAACCTCTTTGACCAGGAGGTGGACCCCGACGAGGTGGAGGGCTATCCTTCGGGATACCAGAGCAAGTTTGCCTCCCTTTACGCCCAGAACCCCGACGTTGCCGGGTGGATCAAGATTGAAAACACCCAGGTCAACTATGTGGTGGTCCAGACCACCGAC
>JAEXZK010000180.1 GCA_023451415.1 Bacillota bacterium
CCGCCGACCCGTCCTCCGCCGTCAGCTCCTTCACCACCGGCGCCACCGCCCAGCCTGTGGACGGCGGCGTACGGCTCACCCTGCCGCTGGCCGCGGCCAGCGGCCTGTGGGGATACAACCTGGAATATGACGCCCAGGAGGATACCACAAGGCTTTATCTCCGCCGCGCCCCCGTGCGGTCCCAGACTTATGGCAGGCCCCTGGAGGGGGTGACCATCCTTCTGGACGCCGGCCACGGCGGCAGCGACCCCGGCGCGCTGGGGGTAGCGGGTCCTGCCGGCCCTACCGAGGCCCAGATCAACCTGGCGGCGGTTTATGCCATCAAGTACCGCCTGGAGCAGCTGGGCGCGTCGGTGTCCCTGACCCGGATAGACGACAGCAGGGTGTCTTTGGATGAACGGTGCATCATTTCGGAGCAGATGAAGCCGGATATCTTCCTGGCCATCCACCACAACAGCGCCGCCCTCACCCGGGACCTGAACAACACCAGGCGGATGGAGGTTTACTACCACGAGAGCATCAGCCTCCCCCTGGCCCAGCGCCTGATGGACCGTCTGCCCCCCATGCTGGGGCGGGATTCCACCGAACCGGAGGAGAGCTACTATTATGTCACCCGGATGACCTATGCCCCGTCTGTGCTCTTTGAGCTGGGGTACATCGTCAACCCCCGGGAGTATGAGGAGACCTGCGATCAGGTCAATTTGTTCAAAACCGCCTGCGGGGTGGCCCAGGCTGTCCTGGACATCATCCCCCGGGCGGAGGCCGCCCCGGCGGCCCAGGGCACGGGTGCGGAAAGCCCCGCCCAGGCCTGAGGCCGGCAGCGGGAAAAGGAGGAGAAAAGATATGGGAGAACTGACAAAGCTGCCCAACATCGCCAAGACCATGGAGGCCCAGCTGCTGGCCGTGGGGGTGGAAACGCCGGAACAGCTGGCCAAGGCGGGGAGCCGGGAGACCTGGCTCAAAATCAAAGCCATGGACCCTTCTGCCTGCTACACCCGCCTCTGCGCCCTGGAAGGCGCCATCCGCGGCGTCCGCTGGCACAGCCTGCCGGAGGACGTCAAAGCGGACTTGAAACGGTTTTATCAGGAGCATAGGCACCCTCGGTTGACAAAGGGGAACCCGCCTGTCAGCGGTTAAAACCGTCGCTGGCTTTGTTCCCGGGTTTGGCGGGTGACAGCCCGCCCGCACCCTGCGGCCTTGCCGGCCCCGGTTTTCGCCCGGAAAAACCGAGCTTCGCCTTTATCAATCGAGGTGAGCAAACCGCATCCAAGGTCCCATGCGCCCCGATAGGTGGCCCGTTCCTCCATGCCCCGGATGGGGCCCATGGCCAGATCTTATTGGTTTAACTTTGGACGGATCAGCAAAACCAGCGGCCCCCGGCTTTTGCCGGGGGCCGCTGGTTTTACGCCGCTATTTTTCTTCCTCGGGGAGGACAGGCAGGCGGAACCAGAAGGTGCTGCCTTGTCCGGGAGTGCTTTCCACCCCGCATTGCCCGCCGTGGAGGTCCATGATGCCTTTGACGATGGACAGGCCCAGGCCGGTGCCGATAGCGGCCCGCTTATGGGTCTTATCCACCTTGTAATACCTGTCCCAGATATAGGGGAGGTTCTCCGGGGGGATGCCCTCGCCGGTGTCGGTGACCCGGATGGTCACCTGACCCTCCGCCACCGTCTGGACGATGGTTACACGCTTGTCCGGGCCGGTGTAGGTGACGGCGTTGTTGATGAGATTGTAGACGACCTGGCCGAGCTTGGCCTCGTCGCCGCTGACCAGCACATGCCGGTCCGGCTCAAAGGCGATGAGGTACCCATCCCGCCGCACCAGCTGCCGGTACCGCTCAAGGATATTCTGGATGGACGCCGTCAGGTCGAAGGGCTCGGGGCAGATGGCTTGGGCCCCGGCCTGGATCTTGGAGATATCCAGAATGTCGTTGACAAGACCTGTGAGGCGGCTGGCCTCGTCGATGACAACCTGGACGTTTTCGGGACTGTTTTCCCCGGGGATATCCCGCATCATTTCAGCATAGCCGGTGATCATGGTGAGGGGGGTGCGCAGGTCGTGGGAAACATTGGCGATGAACTCCCGCCGCAGGCCCTCCACTTTGGAAAGCTCCCCTGCGGCATAGTTGAGGGTGTCCCTGAGTTCGGCGATCTCCAGATACCCCTCCCCCTGGAAGGTGACGCCGTAGTTCCCCTTTGCCAGTTCCTTGGCGCTCCGGTTGATCTTGATAATGGGGGTGGAGATCTTCCGGGACAGATAGGCGGCCAAACCCAGGGAGAGAATAAGGAGGATGACGGTGATACAGATCAGCTGAACCCGCAGGGTCTCCACCGTGGCGTCCACGGGAGTGATCACCGAATTGACCAGCACCAGCAGCTGCCTGCCGTCCTGTGTGACCGCCGTCTCGCCATAGATCATGGAAATGGCCGCCTTGGAAAAGTATTTGGGCCTGGGGGCGTCCTCCGGTCGGCCGGAAAGCTTGTCCAGCGCTTTGGGGTCGTCCCAGTGGAAGTCCTCCGGCTTAAACTCCAGGTCCAGGGAGATGCGTCCGTCCTGTGCCTGGGCGTCCTGGAAAAGCCTGGCCAGGGCGTCGGGAGGCATCTTGTGTATGATGCACTGGAAAACGGTATTGCAGGAATAAGCGGTGGCGCCCGTTTCGTCTACGATCCGTACACAGACGCCGTCATGGGGGGAGATGGCGTCCAGACGCTCCTGGAGGCCGGAATCGTCGATATCCTTGACAAGGCTGCCTGCCAGCCGCCGGACATCGGCGGCTTTGATGGCCTTGTAGAACTCCCCCAGGAACACCGTCTGGAAGAGCCACAGCAAAAGGAGCAGAAAGGCCACGAAGGCGGACAGATAGGCAAACAGCCGCCACTTGATGCTCACCCTGTCCAGATGGTTTTTCAGCCTATGCTTCAAAGCGATACCCCACCCCGCGCAGGGTCACGATGCAGGAGCTGTAAGGCCCCAGGGTCTTGCGGAGGAGCTTGATATGGGTATCCAGGGTGCGGTCGTCTCCGTAAAAATCGTACCCCCAGACATCGTTGATAAGGCGCTCGCGGGTCAGGGCGATGCCGCGGTTGCGCACCATGTAGAAGAAAAGGTCGTATTCCTTGGGGGACATTTCCGCCCGCTGGCCGTCGATGGTCACCACACGGCCGGTAAAGTCCACCGAGAGCCCCTGGAAGGTGAAGAGCTCCCGCTGGCCGCCGCCATGGCTGGAACGTTTGATAATGGCGTTTACCCGGAGCATCAGCTCCTTGGGGGAGAAAGGCTTGACCACATAGTCGTCCACTCCCAGTTCAAAGCCGTGGATTTTGTCGTATTCCTCCCCCCGGGCGGAGAGCATGATGATGGGGGTGGAGCAGGTTTTGCGTATCTCCCGGCAGGCGGAAAATCCATCCAGCTCCGGCATCATAATATCCATAATGATAATATCAAAGGAGCTGCGGCTGCAAATTTCCACCGCTTCCATGCCGTCGGCGGCCTCGGTGACTTTGTGGCCCTCAAAGACCGCGTATTTTTTGATCATTTCCCGGATCATCTGCTCGTCGTCTACCACAAGGATGTTGTACATAGCCGGCGCCCTCCTTCCCGTAAATTTGTGGTTTGTGATGATTATGCCGCAACCGCGGCAAATGGCATGCCTGCGCATCCCCGTAACTGTATAGCAGCTATTATACTACGAGTTTGTGATGCTTGTGTGATGAAAAAAGAAAGAAATTGGAAATGGAGGCCGCGGCTCATACAAAAATACACAGTATCAGTAGAAAAATGCCGGGAAAAGACGTATAATAAAAAACGACTATGTAAACCGACTCAAAATTGCGGCAAAATATCTTTGTAAAAATTATTGGAGTGGATAAAATGAAGAAGCTGTCCTTGCTGCGGCGCGTGCTGCTCGTTGTCCTGGCTTCCGTCCTGCTGGCCTCCTGCGGCGCTTCGTCCGGCGACGAGACGGCCCTTCCCAAGCTTGACCCCGCAGACCCGGTCTCCCTGGAAATCTGGCATTACTACAACGGCGTACAAAAGACCGCCTTTGACCAGCTGGTCACCGAGTTTAACGATACGGTGGGCCTGGAGCAGGGAATTGTGGTGGAGGCATTCAGCCACGGCAACATCAACGACCTCGTATCCAACGTCATGGATGCTGCCAACAAGAAGGTGGGGGCGGGAGAGATCCCCAATATTTTTGCCGCCTATGCCGACGCTGCCTTTGCGCTGGACCAATTGGGACTGGTGGCGGAGCTGGATGCTTATTTCACCCCGGAAGAGCTTGCCCAGTACCGGGAGGAATATGTGGAAGAAGGACGCTTCGACGCTGCGGGGAGCCTCAAGATATTCCCCACTGCCAAAGCCGTGGAGCTGATGATGGTCAACCTCACCGATTGGGAGAAGTTTGCGTCTGCCACAGGTGCCCAGCTGGATCAGCTGGGTACCATCGAGGGTGTGGTGGAAACGGCGCAGAAGTACTACGAATGGACGGACAGCCTGACCGCTGAGCCGGGGGACGGCAAAGCGTTTTTTGGCCGTGACGCCATGGCCAATTACATGATCATCGGCTGCCGCCAGCTGGGGGTGGAAATCTTTTCGGTAGAGGGGGGCGAGGCCGTCTTTGATGTGGAAAAGGACGTTATCCGCACCCTCTGGGACAACTATTACGTCCCCTTTGTCAAGGGCTATTTTGCGGCGGGCAAGGGCTTCCGCTCCGACGATGCCAAAACCGGGGATATCATAGCCCTGGTGGGTTCTTCCACCGGCGCGGCCTACTTCCCCAGCAAAGTCAACCTCAGCGATACTGAAAGTTACGATATCGAGAGCTGGATGGCCCCCGCCCCCACCTCTGCCAAGGGGGAAAAGTTTGCCGTCCAGCAGGGCGCGGGCATGGTGGTTACCAAATCCGACAAGAAAACCGAGTACGCCGCCGCGCTTTTCCTCAAATGGTTTACCGAGGAGGAGCGCAATATCCGCTTTGCGGCTTCTTCCAGCTATCTGCCGGTGAAAAATGCCGCCAACGATGCGGAGAAAATCCTGGAGATCCTGCGCCAGGAGTCCGACAACCGCCTCACCCCCAACCTGGAGAAGGCATTTCCCGCGGCCATCGAAGAGGTGGATACCCACAAAATGTATACCAGCAAGGCCTTTGCAGGGAGCAACGACGCCAGATCTGTTCTGGAACATGCCCTCAGCGATCAGGCTGCGGCCGACCGTGAGCTTGTGCTGGAGAGGCTTGGAGACGGGATGACCCTGGAGGAGGCCGCAGCGGACCTGGTCGCCGACCAGCACTTTGACGACTGGTTCCGGAGCTTTGAATCCAAGCTGGCCCAACAGCTAGACACCGGAGCCGCCGGCTGATTTTCCGGCGGAAAAAGGACGACAAGGAGGTGACCGGATGCATCCGCCCCGTGAACATTCCATTATGATGAGGATATTGGGTCCCGTAGTGCTGCTG
>JAEXZK010000020.1 GCA_023451415.1 Bacillota bacterium
CCGGGATGCGCAATTGTGCCATTGGCTGCGCTCATGGCATAATAGCTGCAAAGCAGTTATTATACCGGTTATGCGCAAGGCCATCCGCGCCGTATGGCGCTCCGGCCGGGATGCGCAATTATGCCGCTGGCTGCGCTCATGGCATAATAGCTGCAAAGCAGTTATTATACCGGTTATGCGCAAGGCCATCCGCGCCATGCAGCGCTCCGGCCGGGATGCGCAATTATGCCATTGGCTGCGTTCATGGCATAATAGCTGCAAAGCAGTTATTATACCGGTTATGCGCAAGGCCAAAGGGCGATGGACGCCCTGGGACAGGGGCATAAAGGGCGCAGGCCGTTTGCCGCAAATAGGAGGGAAAGATTTGAACATTCTCATTGTAGGCTGTGGAAAAGTCGGCTCCGGTTTGGCCAATTCCCTGTATAAGATGGGCCACGACCTGGCGGTAGTGGACGCCCGGGGCGAAAATTTTGACCGCCTGGATGAAAATTTTACAGGGTACACCATCCAGGGGGTGCCCATCGATCTGGATGTCCTCAAGCAGGCGGGGATTGAGGCCTGTGACTTTCTGGTGGCGGTCTGCGATGACGACAATATCAACATCATGGTGTCCCAGGTGGCCCGGGAGATATTCCGGGTGCCCAAGGTCCTCACCAGGATCTTTGACCCGCGCCGGAAGAATGTTTTTTCCGAATTTGGCCTCCATACCATCTGCCCCACCAGCCTGACGGTGGACGCCATTGAAAAGATGGTGGAGGGGGAGGAGGGGAGCGTCTCCTTCTCCATCGGGGCCACCGGCATCAGCGTGGGCCAACTGGCAGTGCCCAGGAGCTGTGTGGGGCTGACGGCGGCGGAGATGGCCCACGATATGGATGAGATGGCTGTGGGAGTGGTCCGGGGCGACGGCGCCGTGGTGCTCAGGGACGCCGACCCGGAGTACCGGCTCCAGGAGGAAGATAAGCTCCTGGTCATCCGCACCATATAGGAGGAGCAGGTATGAAAGTAGTGGTTGTAGGGGCGGGAAAGGTGGGCTACTACCTGTCCAAGACCCTGATGGAACACGGACACACCCCCGTCCTGGTGGAGAGCAGCCGGGAGATATGCCGCCAGGCGGCGGACACCTTGGGGATCAAGGTCATCTGCGGGGACGGCAGCACCATCGACGCCCTGGAGGCTGCAGGGACCGGGGAGGCCGCTGGGTTTGCCAGCGTTACAGGCTCGGACGAGGCCAACCTGGTGGCCTGCCAGCTGGCCAAAAAGACCTTTGGCGTAAAGCGGACGGTGGCAAGAGTCAACAACCCCAAGAACCTGCCGGTGATGAAGCAGCTGGGGGTGGATATCCCCATCTCCAGCACCGATAATATTGCCCGGCTGATCGAGCGGGAGGTGGACTCTGCCGCCATCCGGCAGGTGCTCTCCCTCAACCGGGGGCAGGCTACCATCAGCGAGGTCACCCTCCCCCAGGAATACGCCTTCGACGGGCTGCGGCTGAGCGAGATCACCCTTCCGGAGGAGTGCATTATCATCTCCATCACCCGGGGCGGAGAGCTTATCATCCCCCGGGGCAAAACCGTCCTCCGCGGCGGCGATGTGGTACTGCTGCTGGCCGGCAGCGACGAGCTCCACAGCCTGAGCAAGGCGCTGGGGGTTGGGGAGAACGCGCGGAAGAGCTGAACCTGGCCGGGGGACGGCCCGGGGCCCCTGTCCCGGCAGCCCTGGTCGGCGGCAAAAACAAACTGAGGAGGCGATCCCATGAGTGATTATGCAATAAAGCTTGGTAAGCATTTAAAGCTTGTTATACCTGTACTGTTGGCGGCAGCACTGATTTTTCTTGCCTCTTGCGGGCACGGAGGAACCTCCCAGGTCTACGATGTGGAACACAACGGGAAAATATTCACTGTGGATCAGGCCAATCAAACGATTGCGTCAGAGGGGCATATTTACAGCTTTGAAGTGTCCGGCAATGGCGGCAATGTGAAGTTCAAAGTCACATATCCTGACGGGTCGACCTATTGGTGGAGCCAAGGAGGAAACGTCGGATACGGAGGCTGGAGCGATGACTACGACCCCGGCCGGTATGCGCCGGGAGACGTCCTTTGGGATGTATTGAATCTGGACCGCCGGGCCGATGGGCATGATTCCGGCAAATACATAGGACTTGGCCTCCTTTTGATCCTGCTGGGCGCTGTAAATGCAGCTTTTCCCCGTGCAATGTGGTATATAGAATATGGCTGGCGCTATAAGGATGCCGAGCCTTCAGACATGGTCTTGTTTGCAGAGCGTGCAGGCGGCGCAATCGCCGTCATTGCCGGCGTGATCTGCTTGTTTGTATAAGCAAATTGCGCATATTCGGAAAGGTATGGGGTGATTGGAAAATCAGCGGCGCGTTTCTGCACATGGCTTTGCCATGCAGTGTGTTTTATGGCAAACCTCCCGCTTGCATAGGCGCAAGCGGGAGGTTTGCTGTTTTGCGGCTTCTATAAAAAACGAGGCCGCCGCCCCAGCAGGAGGAGGCTTTAGGCGGCGGGCGCTGCCATTACAAAAAGCCCTCCGGCCCGGGTTATGGGACGGAGGGAGCAGAGTTTGCTTTTTATCGGGGGAAGCTCCTCCCCAGGAGCCACCCGGCCAGGAGAAGCTGAAGAATAAGGATCAAGGGGATGCCGATGACAAAGGAAAGATGCTTTGTCTTGTGGCGGAAGACGTACATCCCAGCCAGCGCGCCGGCAGAGCCGCCCAGGAATGCGGCGGCAAAAAGGGTGCGCTCAGGGATGCGGCGGCGGCCCTTCCTGGCGCAGCGTTTGTCCCACCCCATGAGAAGGAAGCCGGCAAGGTTCATTGCCGCCAGATAAACAGCCAAAATCAGAGGCAGATGCCTCTGGAGTTCCTGAAAAAAGGTCACGGGAAGCACCTCGATGCTGTTAAAAATAGGAGGATCAGGGCAGGAGCCCCCGGAAAAAGGCGGACAGCTGCTCCCATGCGCCGGAAAAGCCGTAGGCAAAGCAGAGATAGCTCAAAGAGAAGGAAACCCCGGCCAGGAGGGAGAGGACCACCCAAAAAAGGACTCGGCGGCGCACCACCGCCACATAGCGGTCCCCGGTGACCATATATCCCGCAACGCGGTAAAACACGGGGGAGAAGAGGGCCTTGCTGTAAACGGGAAGGGCCACGCGGTAAACGCCGCTGGGCCGGGTGACATACCCCAGGGGCTTATCCCCCCTGCGGTGGAAAAGGAGGCCCAGGCAACCCTCCGGAGCAAAGCTGAAGTCCGGCTGGGCACTGTCCAGATGGAGAAGGGCCGCCCGGGAATAGAGCTGGGTGGTCACTTCCTTGACAAAGGGGCCGAAACGGCCGTCCTCCACAGTTTTTTGCAGGCAGACCCTGTCGGCAGGCATATCGGGGATGGGACGCAGCAATCCCAGCTCCGGCAGAGCTGCGGCTTCGTCATCCCGCAGAGCCCGTATGGTCATCATGATCTTCACCAGCTTCCATGTCTTGAAGAGGCGGGCGCTCCGCCCGTCGATGATATCACGGGATTTATGATACCATCAAAATACCCGCCCTGTCAAACGACGGGACGGGTATTTTTGCATCAGTGTGCAAAAAATCATTTATTTTTGGAGGCGATCTTCATCCGCTGGTTGTGGTCAAGGATGCGCTTGCGGACACGGATGCTCTTGGGGGTGACCTCCAGAAGCTCGTCCTCGGCCAGGAACTCCAGGCACTCCTCCAGGCTCATGTGGCGGGGCGGGATCAGGCGGAGGGCGTCGTCGCTGCCGCTGGCCCGGGTGTTGGTCAGGTGCTTGCGCTTGCAGACGTTGACGGTGATGTCGTCGCCCTTGGGGCTGGAGCCCACCACCATGCCGGCGTAGACCTTGTCACCCGGATCAATGAACATGGTGCCCCGATCCTGGGCGCCCCAGATGCCGTAGGCCACGGCCTCTCCGGTCTCAAAGGCGATGAGGCTGCCCGACTTGCGGCCGGGGATATCCCCTTTGTACTCCTGGTAGCTGTGGAAAACTGCGCTTTGGATGCCCTCGCCCCGGGTGTCGGTGAGGAATTCGCTGCGGTAGCCGAAAAGGCCCCGGGAGGGGATGAGGAATTTCAGCTCCATCCGGCTGCCCTTGGGATGCATCTCCTGGAGCTCGCCCTTGCGGTAGCCCATCTTTTCCATAACGCTGCCCATGTATTCCTCGGGCACATCCACCACCAGCTCCTCAAAGGGCTCCAGCAGCTTGCCGTTTTCTTCTTTCATCAGCACCTTGGGGGCTCCCACCTGGAACTCGTAGCCCTCCCGGCGCATGGTTTCGATGAGGATGGACAGGTGCATCTCGCCCCGGCCCAGCACCCGGAAGCTGTCGGCGCTGTCGGTGTCCTCCACGTGGAGGGAGACGTCCTTGAGAAGCTCGCGGTAGAGGCGGTCCCGGATCTGGCGGGAGGTGACAAACTTGCCCTCCTTGCCGCAGAAGGGGCTGTCGTTGACGGAGAAGGTCATCTCCATGGTGGGTTCGCTGATCTTGACAAAGGGCAGGGGCTGGACGGCGTCGGTGGCGCAGACGGTGTTGCCGATGTTGATGTCGGCAATGCCGGAGAAAGCCACGATGTCGCCCACGGTCGCATCCTGGACCTGGGTCTTTTTGACGCCGTCATACTGGTAGATGGCGGTCACCTTGGACCGGCCCTTGACGTCGGGGTTGTGGTAGTCGCAGACGGCAACCTCCATGTTGGTGGAAAGCTTGCCGGAGCTGATGCGGCCCACGGCGATGCGGCCCACAAACTCGCTGTAATCCACCGAGGAAACCAGCACGCCCAAAGGCGCATTCTCGTCCCCTTCGGGAGGATGGATGTAGGTGATGATGGTCTCGAAAAGGGGCTCCAGGTTTTTGCCCTCCACATGGGGGGAGAAGGTGGCGGTGCCCTGGCGGCCCGAGCAGAAGATGACGGGGCTGTCCAACTGCTCATCCGATGCGCCCAGGTCCATGAGGAGCTCCAGCACCTCGTCCACCACCTCGTCCAGGCGGGCGTCGGGCTTGTCGATCTTATTGATGATAATAATGACCAGGAGACCCTGGGCCAGGGCCTTTTCCAGCACAAAGCGGGTCTGGGGCATGGGGCCCTCGGCGGCGTCCACCAGCAGCAGCACGCCGTCCACCATCTTCAGCACCCGCTCCACCTCGCCGCCGAAGTCGGCGTGGCCCGGGGTGTCCACAATATTGATCTTAACGCCCTTGTAAATAGTGGAAGCGTTCTTGGCAAGGATGGTGATGCCCCGCTCACGCTCCAGGTCGTTGGAGTCCATGACCCGCTCCTGCACCACCTGGTTTTCCCGGAAGGTGCCGCCCTGCTTGAGCATCTCGTCCACCAGGGTGGTTTTGCCGTGGTCGACGTGGGCAATAATCGCGATGTTTCTTAAATCGTCCCGTTTCAAAAAGGTTACCTCCTGCCTTGACTTTCCTGTACATTGGCAATTCAAACAGTATTTCACTCTAACTTTTGCATTATATCACAAAAACCGGCTGATGCAAAGGATTTCTGCGCTTTTGGGGTGCAAAAACATTAAAATTCCACCCCGAAAAGCCGCTTGAAGTTGCCCGAGAGGATCATTTCCCGCTGCCGGGGAGCCAGGGGCAGCCGGTTGAACCGTTCCAGCTCCTCCTGGTGGTCCCACATGGGGAAATCGGAGCCGAACAAAAAGCGGTCGAAGCCAAAGGACTCCATCATCTCCATGGCCTCGTCCACCGGCAGGGCAAAGAGGCTGCTGCTGGTGTCAAACCAGACGCCGGGGTGGCGCAGGCACTCCCGGGATTCCGCCCACCGGCGGTAGCCGCCAAAATGGGCGGCGATGCAGGTGAGCCCCGGCACCTGGTCCAGGACGCTGCGCAGCCGCCTGGGCGCGGAGTAGTCGTACCGGTCGTCGCCGGTGTGGAAAAGGATGGGCAGCCCGGCCTGGGCCAGCAGGCGGTACATGGGAAGGGCCCGGGGATCGTCGATATCAAATTTCTGAAAGTCGGGGTGGAGCTTGACGCCGCGGAGCCCCAGCCCAAGGATGCGCTCCACCTCGGCCTCCAGGTCGGGGAAGTCGGGGTGCAGGGTGGCAAAGCCCAGGAACTCCGGGTGCTGGAGGCACTTTTCCTGGATAAAATTGTTGATGGACACCACCTGGCCAGGGTGGGTGGCGGTGGAGCAAACCAGGTATTTGGAAACGCCGATCTTCCCCCCGCTTTCCAGCAGGGAGTGGGCGTAGCCCTCATGCTCCATGGGAATGCTGTAAAAATCACCGATAGAGGATACCGCCTTGTCGGCGATCTTGTGAGGAAAGATGTGGGCGTGTGCGTCGGCGATTTTTTCCCGGGGCTGGGTCATGGGTCATTCCTCCTGAATCTGGGGTATCATTATGGCCGGTATGGGCGGCCTGAAAAAGCATGGATGGGGTGCGGACGCGGGAGACAGAAGCAGCCTGTGGCCGCTGTGCTGCAAATGCGGCGGAGGGGAAGCGGCGGGCCGCTGGGCATAAGCCGGCATAATAACCGCCACGCGGTATTGTGTCATATCCGTACAGCGGTATGGCATAATTGCGCATTTTGGCCGGAGCGCCGTGGGGCGCGGATGGCCCGCGCATCCAGGTATAATAACCGCCACGCGGTTATTATACCACAAAAAACCAGCGGCGGATAATTTTTGTGCAAGGGGCAAAACAAAAATCCGAAGGAGTCCTTCGGATTTTTTGGAGAGGATAGCGAAT
>JAEXZK010000048.1 GCA_023451415.1 Bacillota bacterium
CTCCCGCACCGCCTTGACGGCTCCCTCCTTCACCCGCATAGCCACACCCTTCCGGATACCCCGGAAGCCGCTGCGGTCGCAGCAGGTGATGAAGACCTGGCCGTCATGGATGCCGGAAAGGAAATAATCCCGCCGCTTTTTGTCCAGCTCGGAGAGCACGTCGTCCAGAAGGACCACCGGCTTCTCCCCGGCCACCTCCTCGATGAGGGCGCATTCCGCCAGCTTGAGGGTGAGGGCGCAGCTGCGCTGCTGCCCCTGGGAGCCGAAGCTCCGGGCCGATGCCCCGTCGATGAGCAGCTCCAGGTCGTCCCGCTGGGGGCCGATGGTGGTGTAGCCGCACCGGAGATCTTCCCGGCGGTTCTGCGCCAGGGCCTCCAGGATCATGGCCTCCCCTTCCCCCGGGCCGATGGCCAGGCTCTGCCAATCCCCGGGGATGGTGCATTGGTAGGCTGCGGCCAGTTCCTCCCGGCCCGCCGAAATACCGCCGTAGATTTCAGCGGCCTTTGGGGACAGCCTGGCGATATACCGGCACCGGGCGTTGATGAGGGAATAAGCCAGCTTCGCAAAGCTCCGGTCCCAAACGTCCAGCAGATCCTCCATCCCCGGGTGCCGGGCCATATCCGCCAGCAGACTGTTCCTTTGGCTCACAGCCCGGCCAAAGGAGGCCAGGGTCTTCAGGTACCGGGGCATTACCTGGCTTATGGCGCCATCCAGGAAAGCCCGCCGCTCCGAGGGGCCGTCCTTGACCAGGGCCAGCTCCGCGGGAGAAAAGACCACGGCAAAAAACCGTCCCGTCAGCTCCGACGGCTGGACGGATATCTCATTGAGAAGGGCGCTTTTCTTCCCGCCGCCAAAGGTGAGGGACGCGCTCTGGCTCCGTCCCCCGGCCCAAAACGCCGCCTCGATCCGTGCAAAGGGCTGGCCGAAGCGGACAAAATCGCTTTCCCTGCTCTGGCGGAAGCTTTTCTGCCCCGTCAGGAGGAAAACAGATTCGATAAGGTTGGTTTTTCCCTGGGCGTTGTCTCCATAAATAATATTGACGCCGGGGCCCGGCTCAATCTCCAGCTGACAAATATTCCGGTAATCCTGGAGCCGGAGGCGCTCAACCCTCACCGGACACGACCTCATAGGCCTGCCCGTCCAGGGAAACCACATCCCCGGGGCGGAGCTTCCTGCCCCGCTGGAGGCAGGCCTCGCCGTTTACCGCCACCTGGCCGTCCTGGACCAGCTCCTTGGCGTGGCCTCCCGTTTCCGCCGCACCGCAGAATTTGAGAAAAGCGTCCAGCTTGATGAATTCCGTATGAATGACGATCCGTTCCTGTTCCATGTGAAACCTCTTTATCCTTCGGTTTTCAGCCGCATCGGCAGCACCAGGAAGAGGAAGTTATCCCCTTCGGGCGGCACCACCTTCATGGGCGAAAGGGGCCCGCCGATCTCCAGCCGCACCTGGTCGGTGTCGGCGTTCTTCAGGGCGTCCATAAGATAGCGGTTATTAAAGCCCATCTCCACCGATTTGCCTTCCGTCTCGCACCGGCACTCGTCGTAAGCCTTGCCGATGGTGGTGGAGCAGGACATCTTGACCACGTTTTCGCCGAATTCCACCCGCAGGGGGCTTTTGAGCCGGTCGGAGATCAGCAGGGAGGTGCGCTCGATGGAGCCCATCAGCGCCCGGGTGCCGATGCGCACCGTGGTGGAGCTTTCCTTGGGGATGGCGGCATTGTAGTCCAGGAAATCCCCCTCCAGCAGGCGGGAGATCAGGGTGCAGCCGCCGATGGTAAACATGATGTGCTTCTTGGACACCTGGATCTCCACCGGGTCCTCGCTGTCGTCCAGGAGCTTGAGCAGTTCGCTGAGGCTCTTGCCGGGGACGATAAAGTCCATGGGGCTATCGATCTCCGCCTTCTCCTTGCGCATGGCCAGGCGGAAGCCGTCCACCGCCACCACAGTGATCTGCCCCTGCTCCAGGTTGAAGAGGCACCCGGTGTGCACCGGCTTGGCGTCGGAGGTGGCCACCGCAAAGATGGTCTGGTCGATCATGGAGCCAAGCTTGTTCCGGGGCAGGGTGACGGCCGCAGCCTCGTCCCCCACGCTGGGCAGCTCGGGGAACTCCAGGGCGGACATCCCCAGGATGGTAAACTGGGAAACGCCGCCGGTGATCTCCACCAGGAACCGGCTGTCACAGGAGATTTCGATCTCTTCGCTTTCGGTTTTCCGGACGATCTCGGAGAAAAGCTTGGCGGGGATGACCACCTCGCCCTCCTCCGTCACCCTGGCTTCCACCGCAGTGGTAATGCCCAGCTCCAGATTGTAGCCCACCAGGGATATCTGGGAACCTCTGGCCTGGATCAGGATGCCCTCCAGGGCCACCAGGCTGGATTTTGGCGCCACGGCAAGGGAAACATTCATGATGGCCTTATTGAGAAGGTCGGTATTACACAGGAATTTCATGGCTGCATCGTCTCCTCGTGTAGTAGAGTGGGTAAAAAGGAATTTTTCCGGCTGTGGAAAAACCGGATTCGTTTTGCCGGGGAAAGCTTCTTTCTAAGAAAGAAAGAATTTAATAAAATAGTCGCAGTAGTAGGGGGCGTTGAAATGTGAAAACTCCCGCGGGTCCGCTTTGGGACAAGCATGACAGGCCCTAGGGGCTGTGAGGGGGCTGTGACGGAATTGTTGACAAAGTGGAAAGCATACAAAGTTTTCCACCTCTAGTGCAAACCTGATAAAGAATTGTGGAAAAGTCTGTGGAAAAGGTTGAAATCTCAACCGCTTTTCTTTAACATTCCACAAGGTGGTGTGGAAATTTTTTAAGGTCACATGGTGCGGATGTTTTTAATGATGTCTTCCACCGTCTCCTTAAAGCGGGTGTCCTTATCCATGTTCTTCTGCACCTGCTGGGTGGCATAGACCACGGTGCTGTGATCCCGGTTGCCAAATTCCTCGCCGATGGTGGACATGGACATCTGGGTGATCTCCCGGACGATGTACATGGACACCTGCCGGGCGGTGGAGATGTTGGAGGACCGCTTGCTGGAACGGATATCCTCGCTGGAGACGCCGTAGGTGCGGGCCACCTCGGTGATGATCCGCTCCACCGTCATGGGGATGGGCTGATGGTCGCTGAGGATGTCCTTGATGGCGCTCTGGGCGATGAGGATGGATGGGTTGGAACCGGCCAGCTGCTTGTAGGCCTTCAGCTTTTTGACGGCGCCCTCCAGCTGCCGGATGTTGTTTTTCAGGCGGTTGGCAATGTATTCGGCCACGTCTTCGGGGATGTCCAGCTCCAGCAGCTCCGCCTTGCGGCGGATAATGGCCACCCGGGTCTCAAAGTCCGGGGGCTGGATGTCCGCCAAAAGGCCCCATTCAAACCGGGTGCGCAGCCGGTCCTCCAGGGTGCGGATCTCCTTGGGGGGGCGGTCGGAGGTGAGGATGATCTGCTTGCCGCTGTGGAACAGGGTATTGAAGGTGTGGAAGAACTCCTCCTGGGTGCTCTCCTTGCCGGCGATGAACTGGATATCGTCCACGGCCAGCAGGTCGGCGGCGCGGTATTTGTCATGGAAGGCCATGGTGTTCTTTTCGGCGATGGCGTTGATCAGCTCGTTGGTGAACTCCTCGCCCTTGACGTAGATGATGTTGTAGCCGGGATGGGTGTGCCGGACCTCCTCGCAGACGGCGCAGAGGAGGTGGGTCTTGCCCAGCCCCGAGCCGCCGTAAATAAAGAGGGGGTTGTAGGAATTGGCGGGGTTGGTGGCCACGGCCCAGCTGGCGGCGTGGGCAAATTTGTTGGAGGGGCCCACGATAAAGGTTTCAAAGGTATATTCGTATTCCCCGTTCTGGCAGGGGGGGGTGCCGTCGTCCCCGTGGGAGGCGGAGGTGGGCACAAAGCCCGGAGGGGTCTTTCCGCTCTCCTCACAGCTCAGGGAGATATCCACCTCAAAGCCCAGGACGCTGGCAAAAGCCTTTTTCAGCAGGTCCTGGTATTTTTCCTCAACGATGGATTTTTTGAATTCGCTCCGGACAAAGAGATAGGCCACGGAGCCCTCCAGCTTCACAGGCTCGATGTCCTTGATCCAGAGGTTGTAAGCTACCTCGGAAAGCTCGTTCTGGCAGTACTGGCAGGCCAGGTCAAAGAGGTCCTGAAAAGAGTCCATGATCGTCGATCGTCCATTCCGCCGCCGCGCAGGGCAAAAATTTTTTTGGGCGAGGGCCCCTACCCTCAAAAAGCCCCCCGGCGAGGCGCGGTCCGTGAGCCGGGAGGGATGAAAAATATCAAGATTTATTGTATCATAAATAAGTGCCGATGACAAGTTATTCACAGCCCTTTGAGGCATTATTATATAATGTATAGACCCGGGTCCGGTTTTGGGAAAAAAGGCGGCGGGGCCCCGGACCCTGCGCCGCAGGGCAAGAAAAGGGCTGGGAATTGATTCTCAACCCTTGACAGGCCCCGAGAAACTAAGGTATAATGCTATATTGCAAGGTTTCACCCTGAAACAGCGCCATTTTGGCCGCATTCACCACATGGGGCGGTTTGTTTGGTTCCCTGTGTGTGAGCCCCTCCGCCCGCGGAGGGCATAACCCCCAAAACGCCCGCTAGAAAAGGAGGTACAAAAATGCTCAGAACTTATCAGCCCAAGAAGAGGCAGAGAAGCAAGGTCCACGGCTTCCGCAAGAGAATGTCCGCCGCCAACGGCCGCA
>JAEXZK010000210.1 GCA_023451415.1 Bacillota bacterium
ATATACATGTCCGCGGTCTCCACCTCCTTGGTGTAGACCACACTGATGTTGTGGAACCTTTCCACCGCCCCCGGGCTGCCCTTTACCCGGTAGGCGTCAAAGACCAGGATGAGCTCGCACTGGCGGAAGCTCTGGTAGTTGCAGAGGATGTTGATAAGCCTGTGCCGGGCAGCGTCGATGTTTTCCCGGGCCAGCTCCTTGAGGTCATCCCAGGCAAAGATGATGTTGTAGCCGTCCACCAGAAGATACTCCGGCCCGGAGCGCGGGTCCGGCCCGACAGCCACGGGACGGCCGGGCTCCCGGGGAACGGGCTGGAAGGCCGCCCGGGGATCCCGCCGGAGGGGGCCGTAGGTGCGCTCAAAAATGGCCAGAAGCTCCTTATCCTCAGCCAGCATGGCACAGTAATCAGCCGCCCTGGAGGAATTGGAGCGGGGCTCAGGCTCCCCGGCGGCATCCTGGGAAGCCTCACGGCTGTTCAGAATGCTTTCCAGGTGCATGTGCTCCCGAACTTGGTCCCACCTCACCGTATACCCCGCGCCGTGGGCGCAGAAAACGGAGTCGGCGGGGTTATCCAAATCGGCATCGGGGTCATAGCCCAGGGCGGCGATGACCTCCCCGGGGTTGTGGCAGGGCTCATAGCCCCGGAGGGTGCAGGAAAGACGGCCCCGGCCACGGGTGTAGCCGACGACCTCCCGCTGGTAGTCCCGGAGGGAGGCCACAGGCGCCTTGCCGGTGAGGATGGAGGTATCCCCCGGGGCTTCGGGAGGGGAAAAGGTGCCGGCCATCCGCTGCAGGTCGGACATGGCCCGGCCCACCGCCTCGGAGGGCACCTCCAGGCGGAAGTCGTACCAGGGCTCCAGAAGGATGCTCTCAGCGCTCCTGAGCCCCTGGCGCACCGCCCGGTAGGTGGCCTGACGGAAGTCGCCCCCCTCGGTGTGTTTCAGGTGGGCCCGGCCCGCCGCCAGGGTGATCTTCATATCGGTGATGGGGGAGCCGGTGAGCACCCCCAGATGGGTCTTTTCCTCCAAATGGGTGAGGATCAGCCGCTGCCAGTTCCGGTCCAGATCATCCTCCCGGCAGCTGGAGGCAAAGACAAGGCCGCTGCCCCGCTCCCCGGGCTCCAGGAGGAGATGTACCTCGGCGTAATGGCGCAGGGGCTCAAAGTGCCCCACGCCTTCCACCTTGCGGGCGATGGTTTCCTTGTAGATGATGTTCCCCCGGCCAAAGTCCACCGCCATCCCAAAGCGCTCCAGGATAAGGCTACGGAGTATCTCCAGCTGCACCTCCCCCATGAGCTGGATGTGGAGCTCCTGAAGCTGCTCGCTCCAGACCACATGGAGCTGGGGGTCCTCCTCCTCCAGCTGCCGGAGCTTAAGAAGGGCGGTGTGGGCGTCGGTGCCGCCGGGCAGCTCCACCCGGTAGGTGAGGACGGGCTGGAGGGCGGGCAGTTCCGAGTCCGCCGCAGCGCCAAGGCCCTCCCCGGGCCGGGTCCGGCTGAGGCCGGCGACGGCGCAGACCGTTCCGGGCAGGGCTTCCTCGGCAGTCTGGAACTTTTCCCCGGAGTAGATGCGGATCTGGGTTGCCTTTTCCGTCCATGGCTCCGGGCCGTGCCCGGCAAGGGTGTCCCGGACCTTGAGGCTGCCGCCGGTGATCTTCATGTGAGTCAGGCGGTTGCCCTGGCCGTCGGTGGAGACCTTGAACACTTTGGCCCCAAAGTCCGCGCCATAGGCAGGCGTCAGGGTATACCGGCCAAGGCCCGCCAGAAGCTCGTCCACCCCTTCCAGCCGGAGGGCTGAGCCGAAGTAACAGGGAAAGACCTGCCGCCGGGCCACTGCCTGGCGGATATTTTCCTCTGTCAGCCCTTTTTCGGAGAGATACCGCTCCATCAGGCCCTCGCTGCAAAGGGCCACTTCCTCCTCCAGCTCCCCGGGCCGGCGGCCGGGGCCGAAGTCGGTGCAGCCGGGATCGAGGCGGCTCCTGAGTTCCTCCATCAGCCGGGGGCGGTGGGCGCCGCTGAGGTCCATCTTGTTGACAAAAAGAAAGGCAGGCACCCGGTACCGGGCCAGCAGCCGCCACAAAGTTTCCGTATGGCTCTGGACCCCGTCGGTGCCGCTGACCACCAGGACGGCGTAATCCAGCACCTGGAGGGTCCGCTCCATTTCGGTGGAAAAATCCACATGGCCCGGGGTGTCCAGGAGGGTCAGCTCCGCGTCCTCCAGCCGCAGGACGGCCTGCTTGGAGAAGATGGTGATGCCCCGCTCCCGCTCCAGGGCGTGGGAGTCCAGAAAGGCGTCCCCATGATCCACCCGGCCCAGCTTCCGCAGCTGGCCGGAGCGGTAGAGCAGCCCCTCCGAAAGGGTAGTTTTTCCCGAGTCAACATGGGCCAAAATGCCGATAACCAAACGTTTCATTTCATCGTTCCAATTCTTTAAGCTGAGAGCAGCCCGTCTGCAATGCTCACGCTGTATTTTGCCCGCATCCCTGTCAGCTGTTTATGAGCGCCGCCATCAGGAAAACGATGACGGCAAAGCACAGGCAGGATAAAATTGTGTAGGTTTCCGATTTTTCGACGCTGCCGGATCGGACAGCGGTGATCAGGAAGCCGGGGAACAGAAGGCCGGCTATGGTTAAGACGGCAATTGCAAAATTTATCATGGCGCTTCCTCCGCAAAATCAAGCTTCCCGGCCGGGCCGTCCCCTGCGGAGCGTTATGCCTCCGCCTTATCAAATTCCGAAAGGTCCTGCCCCTTGAGGGCGCGCTCCAGGAGCCGGGGCAGCTTTTCCGGCGTACAGGCAAAGCAGGGGATGCCCATGGCGGCGATGCGCTGGGCCGTCTGGGCGTCGTAGTAGGGGCGGCCGCCGTCGGCAATGGCCAGCAGGGTGACGACGGTGACGCCGGAATCCTTCAGTTCCTCCAGCCGCCGGAGAAGCCCCGCGCGGTTGCCCCCCTCCTCCAGGTCGGAAATGAGGAAAAAGAGGGTCTTGGCCGGACTTTCCACAAACTGCTGGCAGTAGGCGATGGATTTGGCGATGTCGGTGCCGCCCCCCATCTGGAAGCCGAAAAGCAGGTCTACGGGGTCGTCGCACCGCTGGGTGAGGTCCATGACC
>JAEXZK010000204.1 GCA_023451415.1 Bacillota bacterium
CCTTTGAGGCCCGGGGCTACACCACCTGGGACCCCACCTCTCCGGCTTTTGTCAAGGGAACCACCCTTTATATCCCCACAGCCTTCTGCGCCTACACGGGGGAAGCCCTGGACGCCAAGACACCCCTCCTGCGGTCCATGGAGGTTGTGAGCCGGGAGGCCGCCCGCCTCTGCCGGGCCATGGGCATGAAGGACGTCTCCCGGGTGGAGGCCTACGCGGGGGCGGAGCAGGAGTATTTTATCGTGGACCGGGAGGCCTATGAGCGCCGCCTGGATCTGAAGATCTGCGGCACCACCCTGGTGGGCGCCCGGAGCCCCAAGGGCCAGGAGCTGGACGACCATTATTTCGGCCGCATCCGCCTGCGCATCGGCAAGTACATGGAGGAGGTGGACCGCCGTCTGTGGGAGCTGGGCGTCCCCTCCAAAACCAAGCACAACGAGGCCGCTCCCGCCCAGCATGAGCTGGCCCCCCTCTACGGCAGCTGCAACACCGCCTGCGACCACAACCAGCTGATCATGGAGACCCTGCGCATCGTGGCCAAGGAGCAGGGCCTGGCCTGCCTCCTTCACGAAAAGCCCTTTGCCTACGTCAACGGCTCGGGCAAGCACAACAACTACTCCCTGGGCACCGACACCGGCGTCAACCTCCTGGGCCAGGGCAAGCACCCCGAAGAGAACCCCATCTTCCTGGTGACCCTCTGCGCCTTCCTCCGGGCGGTGGACAGCTACCCCGAGCTGCTGCGCCTTTCCGCCGCCGGGGCGGGCAACGATTACCGCCTGGGCGCCTGTGAGGCCCCTCCCGCCATCATTTCCATCTTCCTGGGCGACCGGCTGCTCACGGTCCTCAAAGAGGCCGCCATAGGCGGGGCGGGCGGCCATTATGACGAGGAGATCCTCAACATCGGCGTCACCACCTCCCCCGAGCTGATGAAGGACGACGCCGACCGGAACCGCACCTCTCCCTTCGCCTTTACGGGCAATAAGTTTGAGTTCCGGATGGTGGGCTCCTCCCAGTCCATCGCCATGGCCAACACTGTCCTCAACACCATCCTGGCCGACAGCATGTCCGCCATGGCCACCTACTTTGAAAAAGCGGGCTACACCCCCGAGAACCTGTCCCTCCTCATCTCCGAGACCCTGCGTAGCCACGGCCGCATCGTCTTTAACGGCAACAACTACTCCCAGGAGTGGGTGGGGGAGGCCGCGCGCCGGGGTCTGCCCAACATCACCAATTCGGTGGACGCTTTTGCCGCCCTCACTCAGGAGAAGAACCTCTCCCTTTTTGAGCGGTTTGGCGTCCTGTCCCGGACGGAGTGCACCTCCCGGTATGGGATCCTGCTGGAGAACTATGCCAAAAATGTGGCCATTGAAGCATCCGTGCTGGAAGAAATGGTCCGCCGCCAGCTGCTGCCCGCGGCTATGGAATATGCCGGGCGGGTGGCGGAGGATGCAAAGAACTTTGCCGTGGCCACCGGCTCGGGACAGCGCACCAAGTCCGCTCTGCTGGAACGGCTCTCCGCCGTCATTGACGATATGTCCTCCCGCCTGGAGGCCCTGGAGGCCCTGACGGCTTCCTGCCCCCGGGAGGACAAGGACCTGGCGCTGTATATGCGGGACCGGGTGCGGCCGGCCATGGCCAGCCTCCGGGAGGCCTGCGACCGGGCCGAGGGCCTCACCGACAAGAAGTTCTGGCCCATCCCCACCTATACCGACCTGCTCCACAGAGTTTGAGCAGCCCGCAGCCGCGTCAAAAGCCCCCGGCTCAGGTGGGCGTCCGCCAACAGAAAAAAGCCGTGTATCGCAATCGATGCACGGCTTTTTTGTATGCAGGGGCTTGGGAAGGGCTGCTCCCCAAACAAGATTATGGCGGCAAATTTGGCGCTGCGGCAGAATCCCGCTCTCAGGCAGCGGGATTTTAAGAAAGGTCCCCTTGTTCAAAGCGAGCCCTTGGCGCGTTCTGGAAAGCTTTTTATCTGCTAAATACTGTCAATCCAATTTTTAGACCAATTAAACAGGATCTCGGACATTTCTTCGAAACTAACGGCCCCGCCCTGCTTTAAATCCATAAAAGTCTGAACAATTATCTTTTCTTCCGTGGAAACACAGTCAAGCAAGTCCTTTTGGGAGCGGACATAGTTCCCGGTTTTTAGGAAACAGACCGCCTGTACAACAAAAGAGGCGGATTTATATAATCCTTTCAAAATTTCTTCGTTTTTCTCATACAGCATATTGTGGACGCAGCCGTGATAAAGATTGCATACGCCAATTTTGATTGCCCTATGGACAGCGGCGGCGTCGATCAGCGGCCGCAATTCATCCAGGCTGCCCTGTATGGCCGTTGTGTCATAGTAAAATTGGAAGAGGTCGGAGGTTTCCCAATT
This sequence comes from Bacillota bacterium, assembly GCA_023451415.1. Classification (GTDB taxonomy): domain Bacteria; phylum Bacillota; class Clostridia; order Oscillospirales; family Ruminococcaceae; genus Angelakisella. Next base: position 2,381 of record JAEXZK010000204.1, read on the forward strand.
TGTAATTTCACGTTTTCCGGAAAGGAACCCGCAAATCAATTCTCTGTGCGGCAAGGTATTCAGCATTGCGTTGTAAGCCCGGATGTCTGAAGCGGTCAGTTCGTTGAGGATTACAACCACATCAATATCGCTGGTTTCCGTTGCTTCGCCGCGCCCATAACTGCCTTGCAGGCCAACGAACCACAATCGCTCGTGAAAACAATTATTTAATGCCCTTAAAAATTCATCCAACCAAGAAGTGATTTCCACCATACCGATTCCCTCTGTCAATTCTGATTTACAGTCATACCTATTGTATAGATATTCCTGCTTCAAGTCAAATAAGCTTCGTATGAGCTTATGGAAAACGAGGGCAGCCAATTGACTGCCCTCGTTAACTGTTTTATGAACACTCT